>NZ_JCANSZ010000061.1:0-42526 GCF_059570535.1 Streptomyces sp. CNP082 | reverse complement strand
TCTGGACGGCGGTGCTCGGCGGGCTGGTGATCAGCATCGTCTCGTGGGCGACGAGCATGGCCCTCGACCGGGACTGAGGCGGAGACCACCGCCGCCACGGACGCGGAGCGGCGGACTCCGGGCGCCGGGAACCGGCCACCGGCACCGGGCGCCCGCGCCCTGGCTGAGGCAGGATGGAGCGCATGCGAACGAGCGAACGCACCTCCCCCGCGGCCTTCCGCGTCTGCTTCGTCTGCACCGGCAACATCTGCCGCTCGCCGATGGCCGAGGCCGTCTTCCGCGCCCGTGTCGCGGAGGCGGGGCTCCACGGCGAGATCGAGGTGGACAGCGCCGGCACCGACGGCTGGCACGTCGGCGAGGCCGCCGACCCGCGCGCCGCCACCGCGCTCACCGGGCGCGGCTACGAGCTGGCGCACACCGCCCGGCAGTTCACGCCCGACTGGTTCGGCGGACACGACCTCGTCCTCGGCCTGGACAGCGGGCACGTCCGCCGGCTGCTGAAGATCGCGCCGACGCCCGTCGACGCCGAGAAGGTGCGGCTGCTGCTCTCCTTCGCACCCGACCCCGACCTGACCGACGTCGAAGACCCGTACTACGGCGGCACCCGCGGCTTCGAAGAGGCTCTGGACCTGATCGAGACCGCCGCCGCGGGCCTGCTCGACGCCGTACGCGACGAACTCGCCGCCCGCCCGTGAGCACACCGGCAGCCGGCGGCCCACGGGGCGTCGAAGCGCGCGCCGCCGCGGTCGCCGGCACCGCCGTGCGCGCTCGCGCGGACGTCGGCGGCGGGGATGTCTGCGCCGCCCACCGCCTCGAACTCGCCGACGGCCGCCGCGTCTTCGCCAAGACCCGCGCCGGCGCCCCCGCCGGCTTCTTCGCCGCCGAGGCGCGGGGCCTCGCCCTCCTCGCGGACACCGGCACGGTCCCCGTCCCCGCCGTGCTCGGCGAGGAACCCGGGATGATCCTGCTGGAGTGGATCGAGCCCGGCCCCGCGACCGCCGCGCAGGCCGAGCGGCTCGGCCGCGACCTCGCCGCGCTGCACGACACCCCCGCCGCCGCCTACGGCACGCCCTGGCCCGCCTACATCGGCCCGCTCCCCCTGCCGTCCCCGGGCCTGCCCGGCACCCCCGACATCCCCGGCACCCCAAACGTCCCCGGCACCCCCGGCACCCCCGCCGCCCCGGTCGCCCCCGGCACCCCGGAACCGGCTCCGGAACCACCTCCTGAACACGCCGCGCATGCGCCCGCCTCCCCCGCTGACTGGCCCGCCTTCTACGCCGGGCACCGGCTGCTTCCCTTTCTACGCCTCGCCACTGACAACGGCGCCCTGACGCCCGCAGACACCCGCGCCGTCGAGCGCCTCTGCGACGTGATCGACGAGGTCACAGGCCCGCCGCAGCCGCCCGCCGTGATCCACGGCGACCTGTGGTCGGGCAACGTGCAGTGGTCCGCCGGCGAGCGCGCGTACCTCATCGACCCCGCCGCGCAGGGCGGCCACCCCGAGGTCGACCTCGCGTTCCTGGAGCTGTTCGGCTGCCCGCAGCTCGGGCGGCTGCTCGGTGCGTACGAGGACGTACGCCCGCTGCCCGGCCGGCGCGGCCGGGTGCCGCTGTACCAGCTCCACCATCTGCTCGTGCACGCCGCGCTGTTCGGCGCCGGCTACGGCGCCCAGTGCGGTGCCGCGGCGCGCGCGGCACTGAAAGGAGCCGGCCGATGACCCCCGACGACGCCCCGCACACCGACGCGCCCCCGCCCGACGAGGCCGCCGACGCCGGGGCCGCGCCCGGCACCGTCCCGCGCACCGCCCCGCGCACCGGCGCCGCACACGCCGACGCCACCCGCGTCGTACGCGCCGGCCTGCCCGCCCCCGAGGCGTACGAACCCGCCCTCCCCGGCCCCGTCTTCGCCGCGCACTACCACCTCCCCGGCGATGTCACCGCCGCCCCCTACGACTACGGCCGCGACGCCAACCCCACCTGGACCCGCCTCGAAGCCGCCCTCGCCGAGCTGGAGTCGCCCGGCGTCCCCGCCGAGGCCGTGGCCTTCGCCTCCGGCATGGCCGCGATCACCGCCGTCCTCATGGCCGTCCCCGGCCCGCCGCAAGATGTCCCGCCGCAGGACGGCCTGCAACAGGACGGCCCCCACCGCGGACCCGCGCACCGGGGCCACGTCGTCCTCCCCGCCGACGGCTACAACCTCGTCCCCGGCGGCCTGCGCGCCCTCCTCGAAGAGCACGGCACCGAGGTACGCACCGCCCCCACCGTTGGCGACGCCCAGGCCGCACACCTCGACGGCGCCCGCCTGCTCTGGCTGGAGACCCCCTCCAACCCCGGCCTCGACGTCTGCGACATCCGCCGCCTGGCCGCCGCCGCCCACGCCGCCGGCGCGCTGGTCGCCGTCGACAACACCCTGGCCACCCCCCTCGGCCAGCGCCCCCTGGAACTCGGCGCCGACGTCTCCGTCGCCAGCGGCACCAAGGCGCTCACCGGCCACGGAGACGTCCTCCTCGGCTACGCCGTCACCCGCGACCCCGCGCTCGCCCACCGGCTGCGTACCTGGCGGAAGACCGCGGGCGCCATCCCCGGGCCGATGGAGGCGTGGCTCGCGCACCGTTCGCTGGCGACCCTGGAGCTGCGCACCGCGCGCCAGGCGGCGAACGCGCTCGCCGTCGCCGAAGCCCTGCGCACCGTGCCCGGGGTGACGGACGTACGCCACCCCGGCCTGCCGTCCGACCCCGCGCACGCGCTGGCCGCGCGCCAGATGCGCGCCCGGCGGTACGGGTGCGTGGTGGCGTTCACGCTGCCGGACCGGGCGGCGGCGGAGCGGTTCCTGGGGGCGGCGCGGCTGGTCGACGAGGCGACGAGCTTCGGCGGGGTGCGCTCGGCCGCGGAGCGGCGCGGGCGGTGGGGCGGGGACGCGGTGCCGGAGGGCTTCGTGCGGTTCTCCGCGGGCGTGGAGGACACCGCGGACCTCGTTGCTGACCTGCGCGAAGCGCTGGCGTACGCGCTCGGCCGCTGACGCCGCGCACACCCGCGAAAACTCTCCGCAAATCCCGCCCAAAGGAACAAAACTCGCGTAAACCAGCAACGCATGTGTTCATGGTGTGTGGGGGAGCCGCGGGCACGCGGGTCGAGAGCCGCGTTCGAAACGCCCGTCGGCACAGCTCTCAAGGGAGATCACACCATGCGTAAGATCGCCGCAGCACTGGGTGCGGCCGGGGTCATCGCCCTGGCCCCCCTGACCGGCGCGAGCGCGCAGCCCGCCGCCCCGGCGGACAGCCCCCAGACCACGGTCCAGCAGGAGCAGGGCCCGCGCGGCCCGAAGGGCGACAGCGCGAGCAACTGGGGCCTGCTGGGCCTGGCCGGCCTGCTCGGCCTCGCCGGTCTCGCGAAGAAGTCCGGCACGGGCAGCCACCGCAGCACCGACGTCTCCGACCGCGCCGCCCAGACGACGGGCACGCGCCGCGAGTACGGCAAGAACACCGGCCGCATGCGCACGTCCGGCGAGGAGAAGCACGGCCGCGGCAAGCACCACATGCCCGGCGGCAAGCACGGGGCGCAGGGCGGCAAGACGGACATGCAGAGTGGCAAGACGGACATGCAGGGCGGCAAGACCGGCATGCAGAGCGGCCAGTCGTCCCGTACGTCCCCCGCCCCCGGCGCCGGCGACCAGCCCGGCCGTACCGGCCACAGCGACATCACCGGCGGCACCGCCCACGAGTTCAGGCCGGGCACCGACCAGAGCGGCACCACGCACCGCGTCTACGGCACGGACGAGCCGGGCGAGCGCGGCGAGCGCAGCAACCGCGGCGACGACCAGCGGCGGTGACCTCCCAGCGCCCACCCCCGACTCCCGCCCGTCCCGTCGCGCCCCGCGCCCCCCGCGCCCCCCGCGCCCGGCGCGGCGGGACGCGGGTGCTCCCGCCGTACGCACCAGTCCGCCGTTGTCTCCCCCGGCGGGCGCGGGTTTCGAGCGCCGCCCGGCGTGCCACATACAACCCATGACCGTGTCCCACCGGCCCGTGGTCAAGCGCACCGCCCGCGCCGTCCTCCTCGACGGCGACGAGATGCTGCTCATCAAGCGCACCAAGCCGGGCCGCGAACCGTACTGGATCACCCCCGGCGGCGGCGTCGAGCCCGCCGACGCCTCCGTCGTCGCCGCCCTGCACCGGGAGGTCGACGAGGAGCTGGGCGCCCGCGTCACGGGCGTCGTCCCCGTCTTCGTCGACACCGTCCCCGAGGGACCCGGGAGCCCGGAGGTCCCCGAGGACGAACGCGGCGTGAAGGTCCAGCACTTCTTCGCCTGCCGGCTGGTGTCCATGGACCTGACCCGGCGCCACGGCCCCGAAGTCGAGGAGCCCTCCGGCGAGTACGAGGCGGTCCGCATCCCCTTCACCCGCGCGGGCGTCGACTCCGTGGACGTCGTCCCGCCCAGCCTGCGCGCCTTTCTGAGGGCGAACATCGAGGGCGTCCTCGCCGTCCTCGCCGACGACTTCGGCGCCGCCTGCGGTGGCGGCCCCGGCTAGCGGCCCGTCACGCTCCCGTACGCGTCAGCGCGTACGCCTCCCGCAGGTCCCGTCCGCTGTACGCGTGCGAGGCGAGCCCGCTCACGTGGTGGTCGGCGTTCACGGCGACCGAGTGCGGCACCGCCGCGAACAGGTCGGCGTCCGACATGGAGTCCCCGTACGCGACGCAGTCCGCCCGCGTCAGCCCGTACTCCGCGCAGAGCCGGTCCGCTATCCGCACCTTGTCCGAAGGGCCCAGGATGCCCGCCATGTCCACCGGCTCGCGGAACGGCAGCGCCGGGAACCGCGACCCGTGCGCCCGGTGCACCCCCCACTCCAGCAGCCGCTCGACGAAGAACCCGGGCGCCAGCGAGATGACCGCGCAGTGCTCCCCGCGGTCGGTGATGTCGGCCCACACCTCGCGGATCCCCGCGAGCCACGGCGCGCCCGCGAACGCGCGGCCCAGGATCTCGGGCGTGAGGCTGCTCCACATGCCGTGCGCGCGCTCGGCGTAGTCGTACGTGTCGATCTCGCCGGAGCCGAACGCCGCGTCCAGCGCACGGAACTCCGCGACGAGGTCGAGCTGGCGCGCCAGCTCGATGTTCGCGGAGGTGCCGTAGAGCAGGGTGCCGTCCATGTCGAAGAGGTGCAGGCGGGCCATGGACCGTGAGGCTAGGACGTGCGTACGGCCGCGGACAAGCGATTACTTCCGCCGCGCCCCCCTCCGCGGGGTCGGACAGGGGCAGCCCGGGTCAGTCCGGGTCGTGCTCCGGGCCACCGTAGTCGGGGCTGGTGAAGTCCGGGCTCGAGTAGCTCGGCCCGTCCGTCGGCTGGCCGTCGTCGGGGCTGGAGAACGCCGGGCGGGAGTAGCCCAGGCGCGGGGTGCGGGTGGCGGTGGGGTCGGTGCGTACCGCGGGGGGCGTCCCGCCGCCGCCCTCGGCGCTGCCGGCGAGGGCCTGCTCGATGAAGGGCCGGATGCCGCGTTCGAGCAGGGCCGTGCGCCACTCCTCGCGGGCGCGGTCGACCTGTTCGGTCAGATCCCGGCTGGCCGCCGCCCTGATGGACGTCGAACCGTTGCGCACCGCCGTCAGCAGCAGCGCCACCATCGAGATGACGATGGCGGCGACCGCGAGGATCGCGAAGATCCAGCCCGCCGTGCGCATCGAGGACGCCACGGAGGGCTCGGGGTTCATCAACTGGAGCAGATAGCCGACGAGCAGGAAGATCGCCGCCGCCGTACCGGCCAGCACCGGCACCAGCACCGCCGCCGCCGCGGCCACGCCCGCGCTCGAGCCGTCGCCCTGGCCGCCGCCCCGCGCGCCGGTGAACCGGATTCCCTCCGCGCCACCCGGAGTTCCGCCGCTTCCCGAAGGCCGGCGCAACTCCGCGCGCAGCAGTACATAACGCTCGTATTCGGCGGACGCGCGCGCGGAAATCTCGGACCGGGCGCTGAGGGCCCGGGCGCGGAGCTGCTCGGGGCCGAGCGGTCGCCCGCCGCCGGCGCCGACCGTGAACTCGGCACTGTGCAGCGCGGTATCGAGGAGCCGCTCGAAGTCCGGGCGGTCCTCTGTCAGCAGATGCGACGCACTGGTCATGTGCTTGTGCTCCCCCGGATGGGCAGGCAACAAGGCAAACGGGAACGAGCGTGCCTGCGGCGCTAGGCCCTGGGCGGCAGAGCCTATTACCGATGGTAGAGCGCTTCGCGGATGGCGGATAAGTGTCTTTTCAGAAAAGGAGGTTCCGTATTAGAGCACGTCGGGCGGACGTGCGCTAGCGCCCGACAAGCGGAAGCCGGACGACAAGCAGTTTTCCGGCCATGGTGACCCCTCCGTCCATGGCGATGGCGAGGTCGTCCGCGTAGACGTGCGGGCCCTGCACCGCGGCACCCCGCTCCTCGCCGTCGGTGTCCTCGCTGGGCACCTCCCCGAGCAGATACGGGATCGGGCTGTGCCCGTGCACCAGCCGCTCGCCGCCGTACCGGCCGAGCAGTTCCCGTACGGCCGCGGGGCCCGCCTCCTCGTCGCGGAAGGCGAAGCGCTTGGTGAACTTGCGGAAGAGGTCCCACACCTCGTCCGCGTCCGAGCGGGCCAGGATGTCGTGGACGGTGTCGTTGACACCCTCGATGGAGTCGCCGTAGCCGAGGTACGCGGTGGTGTCGGAGTGCACCAGGAGGTGGTCGTCCTCCTCGTGGATGGCGTCGAGCCGCGCCATCCACTGCAGGTGGACGTCCTCCAGCCGCTCCATGTCGGTGCGCTGCCCGCCGTTGAGCAGCCAGGCGGCCTGGAAGGAGGCGGTGCCGGCACCGGAGTTGACGGGCGTGTCGCCGAAGCGCTTCGCACCGAGCAGCAGCAGCTCGTGGTTGCCCATGAGCGCCTTGCAGTAGCCGCCGGCGGCTGCCGCCTCGGCGGACAGCCGCATGACGAGGTCGATGACGCCGATGCCGTCGGGGCCGCGGTCGGTGAAGTCGCCGAGGAACCACACGCGGGCGTTGCCGGCGATCCAGCGGTCGGCCTCGTCGATGAGGCCCTGGGCGCGCAGGGCGGCGCGCAGCTCGTCGAGATAGCCGTGGACGTCGCCGACGACGTACAGCGGGCCGTAGCCGCCGCTCTCACCCGGTCTGATCACCGGCAGGTCGGCCTGGGTCGGGGTGTACCCGTCGTCGGCGTGCCCGTAGGCGTCGCCGGCGGCGGGCGCCGCGGGGACGGGGGGCGCCGCCCCGGCGGGCACCCCAGCCGTGGTCCGCAGCCCCGGCGTCTGACCGGCCCCCTGTTGCATCGAACCCCTCCACCGCCTAGCCGTTCTGCCACCGGGACACGACCGGGCCGCCATGGGACCAGGTACCGCTCCCCCGCGCAGGTGGAGGAGATCCGCGGTGTACGTGCGCCCATCATAGAAATGCCCGTCGCAGCTTGTGCGGTACCAGGGGCCGCCAATTGGCTCCGGCTGCGTCAGACGGCGCCCACCGGGCCGCCAGAACCGGGCAAACGGGGCACGACCGGCGTGGGACGGCGGGCCGGGGGCCGGAGGTGGCCGTGCGGTGCCGTCCGGTGCCGTCCGGGGTTGTACGGAGCCGGCCGTACGGGACCGGGCCGGGCGGAGCGGAGCGGAGCCGGGCCGCGGCGGGCCCGGCCGCGCGGGGCCGCACGGCTGCGGCGGGTGCGGCGGGTGCGGCACCGGACACGCGGGCGCGGGCGGCGGGTCCGTACGGCCGTCGCCTGAGCCGTACGGGACGGCCCGCGCGACGGCCGGGCCGCGGCGCCCGCCGCTACGCCGGACGGCGCGGGGCGCTGACGACCGTACGCGGCGGGCGGCGCTGCGAGGACGCCCGCACGATCAGGTCCGTCGGTATGACCTGCTCGATGGGCCGGCCCGTGTCGACCCCCTCGATCGCGTCGATCAGTAATTGGACGACCGCCGTGCCGATGCGGCGCGGCTTCAGCGACAGCGTGGTGATGGGCGGGTCGGTGGTGGCGTAGCCCGGGGACTCGCTGCAGCAGACGAGCATCAGGTCGTCGGGCACCCGCAGGCCGTAGCGGCGGGTGGCGGCGAGGAGGTCGGTGCCGTTGGGGTCGAAGAGGCCGTAGACGGCGTCCGGGCGGTCCGGCCGGGCGAGCAGCCGGTCGGCGGCGACGGCGCCGGCCCGCGGGTCGTGGGCGGGGTAGGACTCGTAGACGGGGTCCTGTCCGACGCGCTCGCACCAGGTGAGGTACGCGGTGGTGGACAGCCGGGTGTAGGTGTCCGTGCTGGTGCCGGTGAGCAGCCCGATGCGGCGGGCGCCGGCCTCGGCGAGGTGGTCGAGGAGATCCATGACGGCGGCCTGGTGGTCGTTGTCGACCCAGGCGGTGACCGGCAGGGAGCCACCGGGGCGGCCGTCGCTGACGACGGGGATGCCCTGCCGGACGATCTCGCTGACCACGGGGTCGCCCTCGGCCGGGTCGATGACCACCGTGCCGTCGAGGGCCACGTTGGACCACACGTCGTGCCGCGAGGTCGCGGGGAGGATCACCAGCGCGTAGCCCCGGGCGAGGGCGGCGGAGGTCGCGGCGCGGGCCATCTCGGCGAAGTACGCGAACTCCGTGAAGGTGAACGGTTCTTCCCCGTACGTCGTCACCGTTAAGCCGATGAGCCCCGACTTGCCGGTGCGCAGCGCGCGGGCGGCGGCCGAGGGCCGGTAGCCGAGGCGGTCGGCGACCTCGCGGACGTGGCGGCGGGTGGCTTCCGGCAGCCGGCCCTTCCCGTTCAGCGCGTCGGAGACGGTGGTGATCGAGACGCCGGCGGCGGCGGCGACATCCCGGATGCCCGCCCGCGCCAGCTTGCGGCTGGGCGGCCGGCTCACTTGCGGTTGGATCGAGCCGGTCATGCGCCTTCTTTCTTCAAGCACGTACGTAGTCCCCCGTGCAAGCCGCAGTAGTCGGGCAGGCTTGTCATCGCGAGCTGATAGTAGGGCTCGGATGGCTCGATTGCGGGAGAATCCGAACCGTAACTGACAGGCACGATTCTGCAGGACCGGAACGGTCAAACGACCATGGAACGCCAAGTGGTTGCACCATTGTCGACCACTGGTCCATGGCGCAAGCTGGGTGACACCTGCCATGGGGCGAAGGTCTCGAAGAGGTCTCAGTCACCTTCACGGGTGATGCGCGCCATGGCGTCCGCCACCCGTGCGCGCGAGGGTGGATGCGCCCCCTACATATGCATCCCAGCATATGTAGGGGCGGGCCGGGGGCAGCGGGCGCCCCGCCCGGTGGCGGATAACGGCAGGGTACGGGCTCGGTCGAGGAGGAACGCGGTGACGGACGACAAGACCCCCGGGGCGGCTGAGGGCCCCGCGGCTCCCAGGCTGCGGGCTGCCCTGGAGGGCATACCTACCTACAAGCCGGGCAAGCCGGCGGCAGCGGGTTCCGGGGCGGCTGCGGGGCCGGCTGGTTCCGGGTACAAGCTCTCCTCGAACGAGAACCCCTTCCCGCCGCTGCCCGGCGTGCTGGAGGCGGCGGTCGCGGCGGCCGGGAGCTTCAACCGCTACCCCGACATGGCGTGCACCGCGCTGATCGCCGAGATCGCCGGACACCTCGGCGTGCCGCCCGAGCACGTCGCCACGGGCACCGGATCGGTGGGCGTGGCACAGCAGTTGCTGCAGGCGACGGCCGGGCCCGGCGACGAGGTGATCTACGCCTGGCGGTCGTTCGAGGCGTACCCGATCATCACGCAGATCTCGGGCGCGCGGTCGGTGCAGGTACCGCTGACGGCGGAGGAGCGGCACGACTTGGACGCGATGGCGGACGCGGTGACGGACGCCACCCGGCTGATCTTCGTCTGCACGCCGAACAACCCGACGGGCACGGCGGTGCGCCGCGGGGAGCTGGAGCGGTTCCTCGACCGGGTGCCGAAGGACGTGCTCGTGGTGCTGGACGAGGCGTACTGCCAGTTCGTACGGGACGACGGCGTGGACGGCGGAATCCCGGACGGCCTGGAGGTCTACCGGGACCGGCCGAACGTGTGCGTGCTGCGCACCTTCAGCAAGGCGTACGGTCTTGCGGGGCTGCGGGTCGGCTTCGCGGTGGCGCACGAGCCGGTGGCGGCGGCGCTGCGGAAGACGGCGGTGCCGTTCGGGGTGAGCCAGGTCGCGCAGGAGGCGGCGATCGCGTCGCTGCGCAGTGAGGCGGCGCTGCTGGAGCGGGTGGAGTCGCTGGTGGCGGAGCGCACGCGGGTGCGCGAGGGGCTGCTGGCGCAGGGCTGGACGGTGCCGGAGACGCAGGCGAACTTCGTCTGGCTGCGGCTGGGGGAGCGGAGCATGGACTTCGCGGCGGCGTGTGAGGCGGCGGGCGTGGTGGTACGGCCGTTCGCGGGCGGCGGGGTACGGGCGTCGGTGGGCGAACGCGAGGCGAACGACATCCTGCTGGCGGTGGCGGAGGACTTCCGCAAGGAGCTGTAGGCCGGGGCCCCCGCTGCGGGGCTGCCGCGGCGGGGGCTGCCCCTGGAGGGCTACGGACGCGGGACTGCCTCGGGGCTGCCGCGGCGCGCGGAGGGCGGGGCCGGTCCGACGGCGCCCGCGGTGATGAGCGGTGCTCTACGACGAGAGCGCCGCTCTCGTCGTAGAGCACCGCTCTTGTCGTAGACCACCGCTCTCGTCATGTCCCGCGGAAGCAGGCGTGAGCAGCGCTCCAGCACCCCCGCCAGCCCCTCCCAGACACCCCGAAACGCGACGTAGGGGACCCCCGCGAGAGGCCGGAAAACCCCTGTGCCACACTGAGTCTTGTGAATGTGAACGCATTCACGAGCGGCGCTGTTCGCGCGGGTTTACCCCCGTATGCCATGCCGCCACGGCCTTACCGGGCCGATCGGCGCATGGATCATCGTCAGAGCCGTGTCCGTGATCGCGGAGAGGAGCCCACGTGGATCTGGCACTCGCCCCGGAGACGCTGTCGCGCTGGCAGTTCGGGATTACGACCGTCTACCACTTCTTCTTCGTCCCCCTGACGATCTCCCTCTCCGCCCTCGTCGCCGGCCTCCAGACGGCCTGGGTGCGCACCGGCAGGGAGAAGTACCTCAGGGCGACGAAGTTCTGGGGCAAGCTGTTCCTGATCAACATCGCCATGGGCGTGGTGACGGGCATCCTGCAGGAGTTCCAGTTCGGCATGAACTGGTCCGACTACTCCCGCTTCGTGGGCGACATCTTCGGCGCGCCCCTCGCCTTCGAGGCCCTGATCGCCTTCTTCTTCGAGTCGACCTTCGTCGGCCTGTGGATCTTCGGCTGGGACCGGCTGCCGCAGAAGATCCACCTCGCCTGCATCTGGATGGTCGCGATCGGCACCCTGCTCTCCGCCTACTTCATCCTCGCCGCCAACTCCTGGATGCAGCACCCGGTCGGGTACCGCGTCAACGAGGAGTCCGGCCGCGCCGAGCTGACCGACTTCTGGCGCGTACTCAGCCAGAACACCGCACTCGCGCAGTTCGCCCACACCGTCACCGCGGCCTTCCTCACCGGCGGCGCGTTCGTCGTCGGCATCGCCGCGTACCACCTCATGCGCCGCCGGCACGTGGCCGTCATGCGCAGTTCGCTGCGGCTGGGGCTGCTGACGCTGGTCGTCGCCGGGCTGCTGACCGCGTTCACCGGCGACCGGCTCGGCAAGATCATGTACGAGCAGCAGCCGATGAAGATGGCCTCCGCCGAGGCCCTGTGGGAGACCGAAGGGCCCGCGCCCTTCTCGCTCTTCGCCATCGGCGACGTCGACAAGGGCCACAACAGGGTCGCCATAGAGGTCCCCGGCGTGCTGTCGTTCCTCGCCCACGACAACTTCTCCGAAGAGGTCCCGGGCATCAACCCCACCAACGAGGAACTGAAGCAGAAGTACGACGGCAAGTTCGGCCTCGGCGACTACCGGCCCAACATCCCCGTCGCGTACTGGAGCTTCCGCTGGATGATCGGCTTCGGGATGTCCTCCCTCGCCCTCGGCATCCTCGGGCTCTGGTTCACCCGCCGCCGCTTCTGGCTCGCCGACCGGCTCCGTACCGGCGAGGACGAAGTCCCCAGACTCGCCCTCACCAAGGACCGCGAACTCGGCGCCCGCCTCGGCGGCTGGTACTGGCGCCTCTCCCTGCTCACCCTGCTCTTCCCGCTCATCGCCAACGGCTGGGGCTGGATCTTCACCGAGACGGGCCGCCAGCCCTGGGCCGTCTACGGCGTCCTGCCCACCTCCGCCAGCGTCTCCCCCGGCGTCTCGCAGGGCGAGGTCATCACCTCGCTGAGCGTCTACACGCTGCTGTACGCGGCACTCGCTGTCATCGAGGTCAAGCTGATGATCAAGTACGTGAAGGCGGGACCGCCCGAACTCACCGAGTCCGACCTCAACCCGCCGACCAAGATCGGCGGCCACGACCGCGAAGACTCCGACCGGCCCATGGCCTTCTCGTACTGAGGGGGGAGACCACGCCATGGAACTGCACACCGTCTGGTTCGTCCTCATCGCCGTCCTGTGGACCGGCTACTTCTTCCTGGAGGGCTTCGACTTCGGCGTCGGCGTCCTGACCCGGGTGCTGGCCCGCGACCGCGCCGAGCGGCGCGTGCTCATCAACACCATCGGCCCCGTCTGGGACGGCAACGAGGTCTGGCTGCTCACCGCGGGCGGCGCCACCTTCGCCGCCTTCCCCGAGTGGTACGCCACCCTCTTCTCCGGCTTCTACCTGCCCCTTCTCCTCATCCTCGTCTGCCTCATCATCCGCGGCACGGCCTTCGAGTACCGGTCCAAGCGCCCGGAGGAGCACTGGCAGCACAACTGGGAACTCGCCCTCTTCTGGACCTCCCTGCTGCCCGCGTTCCTGTGGGGCGTGGCGTTCGCCAACATCGTGCGCGGGGTGCAGATCGGCTCCGACAAGGAGTACGTGGGCGACTTCTTCGACCTGCTCAACCCCTTCGCGCTGCTCGGCGGGCTGGTCACGCTCTTCCTCTTCACCTTCCACGGCGCGGTGTTCACGGCCCTGAAGACCGTCGGCGACATCCGGATGCGGGCGCGCCGGCTGGCCACCGTCCTCGGTACGGTCACGGCGGCGCTGGCGCTGGGCTTCCTGCTGTGGCTCCAGGCCGACAGCGGCGACGGGCGGAGCCTGGCGACGCTGATCGTCGCGGCGGCGGCGCTGTTCTGCGCGATCGGTGCGGTGGCGGCGGGCCGGGAGGGGTGGTCGTTCCTCTACTCCGGAGTGACGATCGTGGCCACGGTCGCGACGCTCTTCCTGGCGCTGTACCCGGACGTGATGCCGTCGTCGCTGGACCCGGCGTGGAGCCTGACGGTGGAGAACGCCTCGTCGACCCCGTACACGTTGAAGATCATGACGTGGTGCGCGGGGATCGCCACGCCGGTGGTGCTGCTCTACCAGGGGTGGACGTACTGGGTGTTCCGCAAGCGCATCGGTACGCAGCACATCGCCCCGGAGGCGCCCGTGGCGGCTGCGGCGGGCGGGGCGCCTGCCGCGGGCGGGGCGGGCGGCGGGGCGGGTGCCGGCGGGGCGGACCGGTGAGATGAAGCCCGTCGACCCCCGCCTGGCCCGGTACGCCCGCACCACCCGCTTGTTCCTGCTCGCCACGGTCGCGCTGGGCGCGGCCGGGGCGGGGCTGGTCATCGCGCAGGCGGTGCTGATGGCGGAGATCGTCGTCGGCGCCTTCGAGGACGGCCTGCCGGCCGCCGGTCTGCGCACGCCGCTGCTGCTGCTCGCGGCGGTGGCCGTAGGGCGGGCGGTGGTGAGCTGGCTGACGGAGCTGGCGGCGCACCGGTCGAGTGCGGCGGTCAAGTCGGAGCTGCGCATGCGGCTGCTGACGGAGGCGGTACGGACCGGGGGTTCCGGCGGTGCGGGGGAGCCGGGGCCGGGGGGCGCGGCGGCGGCAGACCCGGAGGTGACGGGCCCGGCAGCGGCCGAGCCGGGAGCGGCAGACCCGGGAGCGGCAGACCCGGGAGCGGCCGGGCCGGAGACGCGGGGGGCGGGGGGCGCAGAGGCCGGCGAACTCCGTACCGGCGAACTCGCCGCACTCGCCACCCGCGGAATCGACGCCCTGGACGCCTACTTCGCCCGCTACCTGCCCCAACTCGGCCTCGCCGTCGTCGTGCCGGCGGCCGTCCTGGCGCGCATCGTCACCGACGACTGGATCTCCGCAGCGATCATCGCCGGCACCCTGCCGCTGATCCCGGTCTTCATGACGCTCATCGGCTGGGCCACCCAGGCCGCCACCGACCGCCAGTGGCGCACGCTGTCCCGGCTCTCCGCGCACTTCCTCGACGTCGTCTCCGGCCTGCCGACGCTCAAGGTCTTCGGCCGGGCGAAGGCGCAGGCCGACAGCATCCGCACCATCACCGCCGACTACCGGCGCGCGACGATGCGCACGCTGCGGATCGCCTTTCTGTCGTCGTTCGCGCTGGAGCTGCTGGCGACGATCTCGGTGGCGCTGGTCGCGGTCACCATCGGCATGCGGCTGGTCCACGGCGAACTCGACCTGTACACCGGGCTGGTGGTGCTGATCCTGGCCCCGGAGGCGTACCTGCCGCTGCGCCAGGTCGGCACGCACTACCACGCCGCGGCGGAGGGCCTGGCGGCGGCGGACCGGGTCTTCGCGGTCCTGGAACGAGGAGAGACCCGCCGAGGAGAGGCCCGCCGCGGGGAGACCCGCCGAGGAGAGACCCGCCGAGGAGAGACCCGCCGCGGGGAGACCCGCCGGGCGGAAGCCCGCGACGCGGCAGCCCACCCAACCCCGCACACCCGCCCAAGGGTAGGCCGCCCCACCGACAACGCCCACCCGGACGCGGCCGGCGACTGCCTGGACGCGGCCGGCGCCCGCCCGGACACAGACAGCGCCGCCCTCGGCTCAGCCCCGTCAGCACACTCAACCCCGCACGCCCGCCCCAGGGTAGGTCCCCCCACCGACAACGCCTGTCCGGAGGCACGCGACTCCGCCCTCGCCCTCGACGGCCTCGTCGTACGGCACCCCGGCCGGGCCGAGGACTCGCTTCCGCGTACGACCCTCACCCTCCGCCCCGGCGAGACCGTGGCGCTGACCGGGCCCTCCGGTGCCGGCAAGTCCACGCTCCTCGGCGCGCTCCTCGGCCTCGTACGGCCCGCCGCCGGCCGGGTGCTCATAGGCGGGCGCGACCTCGCCACGCTGGACCTCGCGACCTGGCACGCCCAGGTCGCCTGGGTGCCGCAGCACCCCGCGCTCTTCGCCGGCACGATCGCGGACAACGTCCGCCTCCCCCGCCCCGACGCCACCGACGCCGAAGTGGCAGAGGCACTCCGCGACGCCGCCGCCGGCGACCTCGACCCCGCCGCCGTCCTCGGCGAGGCGGGCGCCGGCCTCTCCGCCGGCCAGCGGCAACGGGTCGCGCTCGCGCGGGCCTTCCTCGCCGACCGGCCCGTGGTCCTCCTCGACGAGCCGACCGCCGCCCTCGACGGCGACACCGAGGCCGCCGTCACCGCCGCCGTCGCCCGGCTGGCCCGGGGCCGCACGGTGCTGCTCGTGGCGCACCGTCCCGCGCTGCTGGGGGTGGCGGACCGGGTGGTCCGGCTGGGGGAGGACCGTACCCCGGTGGCCGCGCGGACGGACGCGGTACGGACCGGGGCGGCCGTCTCCGTACGGGAGCAGGCGGCCGTACGAGGGGACGCGGCCGTTTCCGTACCGGAGAAGGCGGCGCTCCCCGTACGGACCGTACGGAAGGAGGGTGTCCACTCCGTACGCGAGGACGGCGCTGCGGGTGCCGAGGGCAGCGAGCCGGCGGGGCCCCGCCGCGGCAGCGCGCTGCGCAGCAGGACGGCCCGGGGGCGGCTGGCGCTCGCCGCGCTGCTCGGCGCGCTCGCGCTCGGGTCCGCCGTCGGGCTCATGGGGGTCTCCGGGTGGCTGATCTCCCGCGCCTCCGAGCAGCCGCCCGTGCTGTACCTCATGGTCGCGGTCACCGCCACCCGCGCGTTCGGCATCGGGCGCGCCGTCTTCCGCTACGCCGAGCGCCTCGTCTCCCACGACGCGGTGCTGCGGATCCTCGCGGACCTCCGCGTCGCCGTGTACACCCGGCTCGAACGCCTCGCCCCCGCCGGCCTCGCCCCGCACCGCCGCGGCGACCTGCTCACCCGGCTCGTCGCGGACACCGACACGCTTCAGGACCGTTACCTGCGCTGGCAGTTGCCGGTCTCGGCGGCGGCCCTCGTCGGAACCGCGTCCGCCGGTATCGCCGCCGTCCTGCTTCCCGAGGCCGGTGCCGTGCTCGCGGCCGGGCTGCTGGCGGCGGGCGTCGGGGTGCCGCTGGTGGCCGTGGCGACCGCCCGGCGGACGGAGGCCCGGCTCGCCCCGGCGCGGGCCGCGCTGGCCACGGAGGTCGTCGACGTCCTCACCGGCACCGCGGAACTCGCCGTCGCCGGCGCCCTGCCCCGCCGCCTCGCCGCGCTCCGCGCCGCCGACCGCCGGCTGACCCGGATCGCCGCCCGCAGCGCCGCCGCGCTCGCGCTGGGCGCCGGTCTTTCGGCGCTGATCTGCGGGCTGACGGTGGTGGGCGCGGCGGCGGCCGGGGCGCAGGCGGTGTACGAGGGGCGGCTGCCCGGCGTGTGGCTGGGGGTGGTGGTGCTGGGGACGCTGGCGGCGTTCGAGGCGGTGAACGGGATGCCGCTGGCGTTGCAGCAGCGGGCCCGGGTGCGGCGGAGCGCCGCCCGCGTCGACGAGATCCTCGACGCGGCGCCGCCGGCCGCGGAGGGCACGGGCCGGCCGCCGGCGGAGCCGTTCCCGGTGACGCTGACGGGAGTGTCGGCGCGGCATCCGGGGCAGGACGGGCTGGCGCTTGACGGGGTGGACCTGACGCTGACGCGGGGGCGGCGGGTCGCGGTGGTGGGTGCGTCGGGGTCGGGGAAGACGACGCTGGCGCACGTGCTGCTGCGGTTTCTGGATCCGGTGGCGGGTGCGTACCGGCTGGGCGGCGTGGCGGCGAAGGCAGAGATGGGGGCAGAGGCGGAGAGCACTGCTCTCGACTCGGAGCGCCGCTCTCCCGCGAGAGCAGCGCTCACAGACGAGAGCACCGCTGACGCTCTCGCCTGCGACCCCGACGCCGTACGCCGCCTCGTCGGCCTCTGCGCCCAGGACGCCCACCTTTTCGACAGCACCCTGCGCGAGAACCTCCGCCTCGCCCTCCCCCATTGCCTGAACGGCATGGGCGGTGCCCCCATCGCCGCCACCGACGACGACCTGCGCGCCGCCCTCGCCGCCGCCCGCCTCCTCGACTGGGTCGAGACCCTGCCCCACGGCCTCGACACCCCGGTCGGCGAACACGGCGCCCGGCTCTCCGGCGGCCAGCGCCAGCGCCTCGCGCTGGCCCGCGCGCTGCTCGCCGACTTCCCCGTGCTCGTACTCGACGAACCCGCCGAGCACCTCGACCTGCCCACCGCCGACGCCCTGACCGCCGACCTCCTCGCCGCCACCGAGGGCCGGACGACAGTGCTCATCACGCACCGGCTGACGGGGCTGGCGGCGGTGGACGAGATCGTGGTGCTGGAGCGGGGCCGGGTGGTGCAGCGCGGCACGTACGCGGAGCTGGCCGAGGCGGAGGGCCCGTTCCGGCGGACGCTGCTACGGGAGCGGGCGCAGCCGTCTCCGTACCCGTGCGAGGGGACGGACGGCTGTGACGCGCCCGGCGCACCCAGCGCACCCGGCGCGCCCGGCGCGCCCGGCGCAACCGACAATCCCGACTTTCCTCACAGAGAGCCGCTTATTACCCTCGGGGCATGACCGCTGCCGACTCCATGGACGCCGCCGCCCGCGCCACCCGCGGACTCCAGGGGGTCTCCGGCGAGCTGGCCGAGCGGGTGACGCAGCTCCTGGCCGCCATGCGGTCCATCGGCACAGGGCTCCAGCTCCACCCCACGCTCGACGTGATCGCGCAGACGGCAGCGGAGCTGGCGGGGGCGCGATGCGCGTCGATCGTGGTGATCGACGAGCAGAGCGGCGATCTCGACGACTTCGCGTCGTACGGCATGGACGAGGTGGACCGGGTGCGTATCGACGAGATCCCGGACGCGCCGGGCACCACGCTGACGGTGCCGATCGACGTGGACGGGCGGTACTTCGGGGACCTGGTGCTGACGGAGAAGCGCGGCGGCGGGCCGTTCCTGGACGACGACCTGCACCTCATGCGGATCATCGCCACCGAGGCGGGCATCGCGATCGGCAACGCGCGGCTGCACCTTCAGGCGCGGCAGCGGGAGCGGTGGATCGACGGGGCGCACGCGGTGACGACCGCGCTGCTGTCGAGCGCGGACGCGCAGGACGCGCTGGGGGTGATCGCGGAGCAGGCCCGGGGGCTGGCGGACGCGATGGCGGGGGTGGTGCTGCTGCCGCGGTCGGCGGCGGACACGACGGGTGAGGCAGGCAGGCCAGGCGGTGCCGGTGGTGCGGGGAGGGCTCAGGGGCCGAGGTGGCTGGAGGTCGTGGCGGTGGCCGGGGAGGGGGTGGACGGCCTCATAGGGCGGGTGCTGCCGTCGTACAGCCCGACGGTGCGGGCGGTGCTGGCGGGCCAGGAGGTGTTCCTCGACGACGCCAGCGCCGACCCGCGGGCGGTGAGCGACGGCGCGGAGGGCTTCGGGCCGTGCATGATGCTGCCGCTGCGGCGCGGGAAGCGGGTACTCGGCGCGCTGTCGCTGCCGCGGGCGCCGGGGGGCCGGCTGTACCGGGAGACGGAGAAGCAGTCGGCGACGCAGTTCGCGGGGCAGGCGGCGCTGGCGCTGATGCTGTCGGAGGTGCAGCGGGACCGCGAGCGGCTGGCGGTGTACGAGGACCGCGACCGGATCGCGCGGGACCTGCACGACCTGGTGATCCAGCGGCTGTTCGCGACGGGAATGCAGTTGCAGGGGGCGAGACGGCTGGAGCCGGCGCCGGAGGTGCGGCAGCGGATCGACGCGGCGGTCGACGCACTGGAGCTGACGATCGAGGAGATCCGGGGCACGATCTACGCGCTCCAGCAGGAGCCGCAGCAGGCGCCGGCCGGGCTGCGGGCGCTGGTGCTGCGGGAGGTCGCGACGGCGGCGGCGACGCTGGGGTTCCAGCCGTCGACGAGCTTCGTGGGGGCGGTGGACGAGCGGGTGGGCGAGCGGATCGTGCGGCATCTGCTGGCGGCGCTGCGGGAGGGGCTGTCGAACGCGTCGCGGCACGCGGGGGCGGGGCAGGTGGGGGTGGTGGTCGACGCGACGGCGGAGCTGGCGGACGGGCGGGACGCGGTGCGGCTGACGGTGGCGGATGACGGGCGGGGGCTGTCGCCGTCCGGACGGCGGAGCGGGCTGCGGAACATCGAGCGGCGGGCGGAGGAGCTGGGCGGTCAGGCGACGTACGGGCCGGGGCTGGGGGACTGCGGCGGGGGGACGTCGCTGATCTGGGAGGTCCCGCTGGCAGCGCCGGGCCGCGAGGCGGGGGGCGGACCGGGGGCGGCGGGGGCGGCTGCGGCGTAGACGGGTGCTCTGCAGGCGGAGCACTGCTCGCAGATGAGATCGGTGCCCACGAGCAAGAGCGCTGCTCGCGGGCGAGAGCACTGCTCTTGGACGAGATCGGCGCTCTTGGGCGAGAGCGGTGCTCTCGATGGGCAGCGGCGCTCTTGGGCGAGAGCGGCGCTCTCGGCGTGCAGCGGCGCTCTCGTTCCGGAGCGGTGCTCCCCGCGGCCCTCGCCCTACACCCCGTGCAGCAACTGCTCGATGACCAGCGCCACCCCGTCCTCCTCGTTCGCCGCCGTGCGGTCCGTCGTCGCCGCCAGAACGGCCGGGTGCGCGTTGGCCATGGCGTACGACCTGCCGGCCCACGCCAGCATCTCCATGTCGTTCGGCATGTCGCCGAAGGCCACGACCTCCGCCGCCGCGATCCCCCGCGCCCCGCAGTAACGCGCCAGCGTGCTCGCCTTGCTCACGCCCACCCCGCTGACCTCCAGCAGCGCGCTCGGCGTCGACCGGGTGAACTCCCCGTACGCCCCCGCCCCCGCCCGCGCCGCCTGCAGGAACTCGTCCGCCCCGAGCCCCGGGTGGTACGCCAGCAGCTTCAGCAGCGGCTCCCCCGCCCGCTCCCCGTCCGCCGCCAGCAGCTTCTCCACCGGGGCTATCGGCCCCGGCGCCCGGTGCAGCGGATACTCCTCCTCCCGGCCGAACCCGCCCAGGTGCTCCACCGCGAACGCCGTACCCGGCGCGATGGTCCGCAGCACGCCGACGATCGTCAGGGCGTCGTCGAGCGGCAGCGGGCAGACCTCGGTCGACTCCAGCCCCCGGTGCAGGTCGACGACCACGGCGCCGTTGGCGCAGATCGCCATCCCGTGCCCCTGCACGTGCTCCGCGACCAAGCCCATCCACCGCGCCGGCCGGCCCGTGACGAACACGACCGCAAGACCCGCTTCCTCCGCCGCCGCCAGCGCGGCAACCGTGCGGTCGGAGACGGTCTTGTCGTCCCGCAGCAGGGTGCCGTCGAGGTCCGTGGCGATGAGCCGGGGACGGGAGGCGGAAGGGGAAGCGGCGAGAGAGGCGGCGTCGGTCATCCGGCCATCATCGCGTACGGCCGCCGCAACCCGCCGCCACCCGCCTCACCCCACCGCCTCCAGCACCTCCCGCACCACCGGCCCCGCATCCCCCGAGCCGCTGTCCGCGTCCTCCACCACGCACGCCACCGCCACCCCGTCGCGATACGCCACCAGCCACCCGTTGTTCGGCCCCGTCGCCGTCACCTCCGCCGTCCCCGTCTTCGCCCCCACGTCCCCCGGCAGCCCCGCCAGCACCTGCGCGCTGCCGTCCGTCACCGTGTCCGCCATCAGCTCCCGCAGCGTCGTCACCACCCCCTCCGGAAGCGGCTCCGCCGACGCCAGGTCCGACTCCTCCTGGTCCTTGACGATCACCGGCTGCCGGAACGTCCCCGTCGCCGCCGTCGCCGTGACCGACGCCATCACCAGCGGGTTCGACCGCAGCCGCCCCTGCCCGAAGAGCGCCGCCGCGTGCTCCGTCTCGTCCACCGGCACCGGCACCTCCCCGTCGAACGACGGCACGCCCGTGCTCCACTCCTCCCCGATCCCGAAGTACTGCCGCGCGAAGGCCGTCATCTCCTCCTCGCCGAGCGCGTCGCGCAGCGCGACGAAGGCCGTGTTGCACGAATGGATGAAGTCCTCGCGGAACGTCGCGCCGGGGATCTCCGACGTCTCCACGTTGTGGAACTGCTTCCCGACCGTCAGGTACTTCGGGCAGTCCACCGTCGTACCCGGGCTGACCGCGCCCTTGTCCAGCAGCGCGGCGGTCGTCGCCACCTTCCAGGTCGAGCCGGGGGCGTACGTGCCCTGGAAGGCCCGGTTGAAGCCCGTGGCCGGGGAGTTGGCGGCGGCCAGCACCTCGCCGGTCTCCATGTCGATGGCGACGAGCCCGGCGTTGCGCTCCCCGACGTGCTCGTCCATCGCCGCCTCGGCGGCACCCTGCAGTTCCGCGTCGATCGTCGTACGCACCGTCCCGTCCGCCGCGTCAAGACGCGGCCCGAAGCGCGCCTCCGTGCTCTGCACCTCCCCCGTGTGCCGGTCGACGACCTGCACCGCGCCCTGCGGCTGCCCGCCGCCCAGGCCCAGCACGCCCATCAGCGACGGGTGGTCCGCCGCGGAGACGGCCTCGCCGTCGCGGTCGACGGCGTCCAGTTGCTCCGACTCCTCGCGCACCAGCTGGAACTTCTCCGTGTCCGTCAGCTTCGGATGCACCAGCCCCAGCTTCCACCGCACCCGCCATGTGCCGCCGTCGTCGCGGGTCAGCGGCAGCGTCGCCTTGTACGTCCAGGTGCCGAGGTCCCGTACGGGCATCTTCGCGGTGTACGTCACCTCCGCCCCGCCGTCGCCGTCGGCACGGGCCCTGCCCGCCGTCAGCTCCGGCTTCGCGATCTCCAGGCCCTCCGTGAAGGCCACGAGGATCCGCTCGGCCTCGGCCGGCGAGTCCGTCAGCCGGGCCGCCGCCTTCATCCGCCCCGCCGACCAGCCGTCGAGGTACCGCTCCGCCGTCCGCCGCGCCGCCGGGTCCGCGGGCCCGCCGCCGTCCGCACCGCCGTCGAGCGGCCCCGCCGTCGCCGCCCAGTACCCGCCGCCGGCCAGCACCACCGTCACCACGGCGAGCACCGGACCGCGCCGGCGCCGCCGTCGCCCGCGCCCCCGCCCGCGTACGGGCCCGTCCTGGTACGGACCCGCGCCGTACGCACCGGCGTCATACCCGTCCCTGTACGAACTCCCGTGGCCACTGTCGCCGTACGAGCCCCGCGACCCGTCCCCGTACCCCACCCCATGTCCTGTCATACCGGACAGCAGATCAGCAGCCCCGCGCTTCAGTCCAAGACCAATATCATCAACAGGCCGATAGGCGATTGACTATCCTCGCTGCCCATGGACCTCCTCCGGCATCTGCGCTACTTCAGGGCGGTCGCCGAGGAACGCCACTTCGGCCGCGCCGCGGAGCGGCTGCGCATCGCGCAGCCGTCGCTGTCCCAGCGCATCCGCCGGCTGGAGCGCGAGCTGGGCGTGCGGCTCTTCGACCGCGGCAGCCAGGGCACGACGCTGACCCCCGCGGGCCGGCTCGTGCTGGCGGAGGCCGACCAGGTGCTCGCCGCCGCGGACCGGCTCGCCGCGGCGGTCGCGCGGATCGGCAGCGGTGCGGCCGGTACGCTGCGCGCCGCCGTCCCGCCGCACCTGGGTCCTGCGGCCGTCGCCGCGCTCATCACCGGCTACCGCGAGCGGTCCCCGGGCGGCGAGCTGGAGCTGCGCGAGCTGACCACCACCGCGCAGGTCCGCGAACTGGCCGCCGGCACCCTCGACGCGGGCGTCGTACGGCATCCGTGCCCCGCGCCCGGGCTCGCCTTCGGGCCCGTACTCCACCAGCCGCTCGGCGCGCTGCTCGCCGCCGCCGACCCGCTCGCCGCCGCCGACCCGCTCGCCGCGGGCGGGCGGCTGACCGTGGCCGACCTGAGCGGGCGGGCGCTGGTCCTCACGCCGCGGGCCGACGATCCCGCGCTGTACGACGAGGTGCTGACCGCCTGCGCCCGGCACGGCTGCACGCCGGCCGCCGTCCACGAGGCGTCCGGCGGGGACTTCACCCGCGCCCTCGTCCTCTCCACCGCCCCGGCCGCCGCCACCGCCCCGGCCGCGCCCGACTCAGCCAGAGCAGCACCAGGAGAGCCCGAACGGCAGGAAGAACCCGTAGAACCGGAGGGACCCGCCGCGCCCGGCGGTGCCGTCGCCCTGCTGCCCCGTACCACCGCGGGCCCCGGTACGGTGTGGCGCCCGCTGGCCGGTGACCCGGTCGGCTGGCGTACGTCAGCGGCGTGGCCGGCGGACGGCCACAACCCGGCCGTGGCCCGCTTCGCGGAGGCCGCCCACGAGGCGATGCGCGACCACGCCGGCATGCGCCCCGCCCGCGCCGCGGCCGTCCACCCCCGCCCCGCCTCGGAGTTCCCGCTGTGACCCCACCCCGGCAGCCTCCCGCACAGCAGCCTCCCGCGCAGCCCCCTCCCGCGCGGCTGCCTCCCGCGCCCCGGGCCCACCGCACCGCCGCGGCCCGCATCCGCCGGGCGTTCACGGAAGCCGGGGTCAGCGGCCAGCTCCACGCGCGCGACATCGACACCGGCGCCGCGGTCGCGGTGGCCGCCGACACCCCGGTCAGCACCGCCAGCGTGCACAAGGTGTGCCTGCTCGCCACCCTCTACCGCGAGGCCGAGCACGGCCGCGTCGACCTCACCACCGCCGTGGACATCCCCGCCGCCGGCCGCACCCCCGGCCCGACCGGGCTCGGCGCCATGCGCGACGCCGCCCGGCTCTCGCTGCGCGACCTGGCCGTGCTCGCGGTCTCCGTCAGCGACAACACCGCCGCCGACGTGCTGTGGGACACCGTCGGCATCGAGGCCGTCAACCGCACCATGACCGCCCTGGGCCTGACCCGCACCACCGCCGTGCAGAAGGTACGCGACCTCTACGCCGCACTCGCCGAGGACGCCGGCGACGACGGCGCCGCCGCGCTCCTCGACCCCGCCCGCGTCACCCGCCTCAGCGTCCTCGACCCGGCCCGTACCAACCGCTCCACCCCGCGCGAACTCACCGCCCTCCTCGCCGCCGTCTGGCGCGACGAGGTTTGCACCGGCGCGTACGCCGCCGACCTGCGCCGCACGCTGGGCACCCAGGCGTGGGGGCACCGGCTGGCGTCCGGTTTCCCCTTCGACGACGTACGGGTCAGCGGGAAGACGGGCACGCTGCCGACGCTGCGGCACGAGATCGGCGTCGTGGAGTACCCGGACGGGGGCCGCTACGCGGTCGCCGTGTGCACCCGCGCCGCGGCGACGGCGGTCACGCTCCCGGCGGCCGACGCGGTGATCGGCACCACCGCCCGCCTGGCGGTGGACGCCCTCCGCGCGGCGTGAGCGGTCAGGCGGGCCGTCGGGTGAGGGGTCTGCGGGCCGTCGGGTGCGGGGTCAGGCGGGCCGTCGCGTGAGCGGTCAGGCTCCGAGCTGCGCCGGCGCCTCCGTGGCGATGCGCTCGAAGACCCGCTCGTCGGCGGCGAAGACCGAGTCCGGGATGGGCCAGTGCAGCGCGATCTCGGTGAACCCGAGATCGGCGTGCTTGCCGGCGAAGTCGACGAAGGCGTCCAGGGAGTCCAGCGGCCGGTCCGGGGTGAAGCCGGCGAGCAGCACCTTCTCCATCGCCGAGGTGTCCCGCCCCACGACGGCCCCCGCCTCGGCGAGCCGGTCGACCTGGGTGCGGATGGCGGCCAGGGAGTCGGCGGCGGTGCCCGTCGCGGAGGTCCGGGGGTCGCCGGTGGTCACCCACGCCTGCCCGTACTGCGCGGCCAGCCGCATCCCGCGCGGCCCGGTGGCCGCCACGGCGAAGGGCAGCCGCGGTCGCTGTATGCACCCGGGGATCATCCGCACCTCGTGCGCCGAGTAGTACGTGCCCGCGTGCGTCGTCGTGTCCTGCGTCAACAGCGTGTCCAGCAGCGGCAGGAACTCCGCGAACCGCTCCGTCCGCTCCCGCGCCGCCCACGGCTGCTGCCCCAGCGCGGTCGCGTCGAACCCGGAGCCCCCCGCTCCGATCCCCAGCGTCAGCCGCCCGCCCGACACGTCGTCCAGCGAGATCAACTCCTTGGCCAGCGTGACGGGATGCCGGAAGTTCGGCGAGGTCACGAGCGTGCCCAGGCGGAGCCGGGAGGTCGCGGTGGCGGCGGCGGTCAGGGTCGGCAGGGCACCGAACCAGGGGCCGTCGCGGAACGTACGCCAGGACAGGTGGTCGTAGGTGTACGCGGCGAAGAAGCCCAGCTCCTCCGCCCGCTGCCACTGCGCACGTCCGCCGGAGTGCCACCGCTGGACGGGCAGGATCAGGGTGCTCAGGCGCAGGCTCATATCGCCGAGCCTACGTCGGACCCGGGGTGCCTACGTGCGGCTCCAGGCCCGGCGCTCGCCTCCGCGACCCTGCGGGGCCTGCGCGGGGGCGCCGCAGGGTCGCGGTGAGGGCTGAGCGGTGAGGGCTGGACTGCGGGTCAGCAGCCGCCGCAGTTGTAGTAGGTGACGTCCCAGTGGTTGCTCTCGCGGGCGTAGACGTTGCCGGAGCCGGACTCGTACATGGCGGCGCCGTCGCCGCGTTCGCCGATGTAGGTGAAGGTGCCGGTGACGTAGTTGTTGAGGCAGGTGCTGAGGGCGTAGTCGAGCTTGTAGCCGTTCCAGTGGCTGTACGTGCCGCCGGCGTGCCCCGTCTCGGTGCCGCCGGTGATGTTCAGGGCGCAGCCGCTCGCGGACTTGAGCGTCTGGGCGCCCTGGGCGGTGGGGAGGTTGAGCTGCTCGAAGGAGGTGCAGGTGGGGTTGTTGCGGTCGGAGCAGCCGCCGGAGGATGACCAGGTGATGCCGGAGGAGCGGAACATCGACGTGGCCTGGGAGTGGCTGATCTTCGTGACCAGCGGCGCGGCCGGAGCCGTGGCCGGGGACGCGGGGGCCGCCGGGGCCGCCGCCTGGGCGGGGGCCGCGGCGACGCCCGCGGAGGCGCCGGCGACGAGGGCGAAGGCCGTGAGTGCGGAACGTACCCGCATGGGGAACCTCCTGCTGGAGTGGGGGAGTTGTGGGGGGATCCGGCGGAGCCGGCTGAGCAGGTGGTACACCGCAGGATGATGCCCGATGTCTACGCGCGTCGCCAGGGGGTGGGGCGGATACTCAGGCGAGGACGCCGGTGAGGGGGTCGTAGCGCAGGACCGTGACGTCGTCGTCGGCGGGGTGGCGCAGGCCGCGGGTGCGGATGGTCAGCACGCCGACGCGGTAGCGGTCCCCGGTCGCCACGCGCAGCCAGGGGCGGCCGTCGCGCAGGACCGTGACCTCCTCGGTCAGCGACCCGTCGCGGCCCGCGGCGAGGGCGTACGCGGGGCCGGTGGGCGGGGCGATGTCGATGCCGCCGTCCTCGCGGATGGTCATCGTCGCGACGAGTTCGCCGCGGCCGTCGTTGGCGTCGCCGGTGAAGTCGTAGAGGTGGGCCGGGTCGCCGACGTAGTGGCGCAGGCGGCCGAGGCCGGTGACGTCCATCCCGTTGTAGAAGTTCCTGGCGTCGGCGTCGAGCCAGAAGTGGGGGTTGTGGGTGGGGGAGTTGAAGTCGGGGCCGGAGTTGTAGGAGATGTGCCAGTGCGGCGGGTTGTCCGCGTGCAGGGTGTTGTTCGTCTCGAAGCCGGCGACGAACCAGCGGTGGCCCTTGGCCGCGGCGGTGGCCTTGAGCCCGGAGGCGATGAGGATGCGGTGTGCGGCGACGAGCTGGTGGAGCTGGGAGCGGGCCTCCGCGGCGGGCCACGGGACGGTGGTCCAGGGGCCGGCGACGCGGTCGGGGTCGTTGTGGTCGAGCTTGTAGTACATGCCCGGGGATATGTCGGGGTGGCTCCAGATCTGCAGGGTGGGCTGGTTGGCGTCGGCGGAGGGCTGGGTGACGGGGAGGGTGAAGGCGAAGCGGTGGCGGTCGGCGGGGTCGCGTCTGATGCGCAGCCGGGTGTCCATGTGGACGACGGCGGCGACGGTGACGCCGGGCCAGCGGACGGAGACCTCGATGCCGGCGGCGGTGGCGGGGCCGCGGACGAAGGAGTAGTACTCGGCGCGGCTGGCGACGTGGTACCGCTCGCCGGGCACGAACTCGTAGCCGTCGGGGAGCGTCACCTCGGGCACGGCGGGGTCGCCGGGGCGGATGCGGACGAGGCGGAAGGCGGCGTACGCGACGGCGGCCGGGGTGGCGTTGGCGGTGTCGTCGTGGGCGGTGTCGTCGTGGGCGGTGTCGTCGTGGGCGGCGGAGGTGACGGCGGCGGGCCCGGCGGCCGGTGCCCGGTGGGGCAGCGCCAGGGTGAGGCCGGTGGCGGAGGCCCCGGTGACCAGGGCGCGGCGGCTGAACGTGCTCATGCGGCAGTCCTCTCGGTCGGATGCGCGACGCGGGCAAGTGTGCGGCGTCTTCTGGCCCGCAGACTTTCTGTCCCGCAACGGGCAGTTGAACCCGGGGGACCGGCTACGCCTCCGGTTCCTCACCTCCGTCCACGTATCGCAGCACTCCCCACATCGCGTCCTCGCCCGCGTCCCGCGGCCCGTGGCCGCGGCAGGCGTCCAGCTCCTTGCGTACGGCGTCCGCGTCGATCCGCGCGCCGATCAGCACCAGCCGCGTGGCGCGCTCCTCGCCGCGGCCCCAGGGGGCGGGGCGGAAGCGCAGGAAGCGGCCCACGGCGTGCAGCCCGTACTTCTGCGGGTGGCCGGGGACGCCGAAGCGGACGAAGCCCTTGATGCGGTAGAGGCCGGCGGGGCGGGTGTCGAGGAAGTCCAGCAGGCGGCGGGGGCTGACGGGCTGGTCGGTGGTGAACTCGACGCTCTCGTACGCCGCGTGAAGGTGCCCGCTGTGGTCGCCGCCGTGGCCGTCGGGGATGTCGCCGGTGTGGCCGTCGGGGATGTCGCCACCGTGGCCGTCGGTGCCGTCGTCCGGGGCGAGGTCGGCGAAGGAGAGCTGGCGGTGGCGGGGAACTGCGGCGCCGCCGGGGCCGTCGGCGCTCCCCGGGTCGAAGAACAGCCCGGGGTCGACCCGCCCGTACGCCGTCGCCACCACGGGCGTGCCGGGGGCCAGGTCCCCGATCACCTCGCAGAGGCGGCGGCGTTCGCCGTCGTCGATCCGGTCGGTCTTGTTGAGCAGGACGAGGTCGGCGGCGGCGAGGTGCCGGTCGATCTCGGGGTGCCGCTCGCGGGTGGCGGCGAACTCGGCGCCGTCCACGACCTCGACCAGTCCCCCGTACACGATGCGGTCGTTCGCGCTGGCCAGCACCATGCGGATGAGCTCCTGCGGCTCGGCGAGGCCGCTGGCCTCGACCACGATGACGTCGATCCGGCCGGTGCCGGCGAGCCGGTCGAGATAGGCGTCCAGCTCGGCGGTGTCCACGGCGCAGCACAGGCAGCCGTTGCCGAGGGAGACCATCGAGTCGACCTGGCCGGCGACGGCCATGGCGTCGATCTCGATGCTGCCGAAGTCGTTGACGACGGCGCCGATCCGGCTCCCGCCGCTGTTGCGCAGCAGCCGGTTGAGGAGGGTGGTCTTGCCGGAGCCCAGGAACCCCGCGAGTACGACCACGGGGATCCGTCCGCTGCCCACCAGCCACCCTCCCGGCGCCGTCCGTTCTGCCGGCGTCCAGCGTAGGGGGCGGACCGTCAGCCGTAGCGCTCGATGCGCGCCTGCGCGGGCGGGAACGGGGACTGTGCCGTGGTGCCCGTCGACCAGAATCCGGCCGTGCCCGGTATGGGGGCGAGGGCGGACATCACAGGGGTCACGCCCTCCGCCGCGGCGGGGCCGCGCTCGCTGGTCCACGCGGCGCCGTCCCAGCGGAGATAGTGGGCGCTGGTGCCGTCCCAGAAGTCCCACCCGGCGATGACGGCGGGCCGGCCGGCGGCGTCGGGCGCGATGGCGCCGAGGGAGCCGACGGTGAAGGGGGCGGCGACGTCCTGCCAGGCCGTGCCGTCGTAGTGGCGCAGGACGACGGACGGCGGCTTGCCGATCGGGCCGCCGGCGCCGTAGTCGTGGCCGGTGAGCCAGATGTCGTCGGGGGCGGCGGGGAGCAGGTCGGTGACGGACAGGCGCAGTCCGGTGAGCCGGGGCAGGACGTGCCAGGAGCTGTCGTCGTAGCGGGCGACGACGACGTCACCGGAGACCCAGGTGGCGCCGGCGCCGTCGACGTGGACGTTCCACAGGCTGGGGACGGAACCGTCATCGGTGGGCAGCGGCGGGGACCAGCTCCAGCGGGTGCCGGCGGCGTCCGCCGAGCGCAGCACCCGCCCGGCGCCGTCGCGGGTGCCGGAGACCCGGACGGTGCCGTCGGGAGCGACGGCGACGGCCCACAACTCCGTGCCGGACTCGCCGCGTCCGGGGAAGTCGTGCTCGCGCCAGGTGGTGCCGTCCCAGGCGAGGAGGTGGTCGGCGCCGGCCCGGTCGTACCCCACCGCCCAGGCGGCGACGGTGCCCGCGGCGCCGGCGGGGGCGGCGGCCACGTTGCGGAGGCTGCCGGCGAACGCGAGGTGGGAGACGTCGGTGGGCTGCCAGGCGGAGCCGTCCCAGGTACGGGCGAAGGGACGGCCGGAGGTGGAGCCGCTGCGGGCCTCCTCGCCCACGGCCCACGCGAGGTCGGGACCCGCGGCGGCGACGGCGTTGAGCAGGGCGGCGGGTTCACCGGCCGGCACGGCAACCTCCTGCCAGGCGGCAAAGGGCCGCGCGTTGCCGGTGGTCCGGTTGCCCTCGCCGGCGGTGGCAGCGGCGGCAGCGGGGCCGTGACCGGCGGCGGTGAGGCCGAGCCCGGTGGCGGCGGTCGTGACGGTTAATCCTCTGACAAAGCTGCGTCTGCGCATGCGTGTTCTCCTCCCGTTGTACGGCTGAGCCAGAGTGACCCGCGGGTAACCGGGGGTCAACCCCGCGTCCGGCCGGGGTCACAGGCCCGGTCAGGCCCCGGGGCAGGAGCCGGATCAGGACCCCGGATCAGGAGCCCGGATCAGGACCCCGGATCAGGACCCCGGATCAGGAGCCTCGGTCAGGACCGGGTCAGGTTCCCGGATCAAGTTCCCGGATCAGGTTCCTGGGTCAGGAGCCCGGATCAGGAGACCAGGGCAGAGCCGGGTCAGGAGCCGGCGTCCGGGCCGCCGCCGCCCGTCGCCAGGGTGTCCATCCGGCGCTTGTGGACCTCCCGTTCCGTCGCCGAGGTGACGAACTCCGCCGTCGCCGCCGGGCCCACCAGGTCGCGCACCGCCGCCACCGTGGCCGCCGGCAGGCTCACCGGGAGCGTCGCCGGGACCAGCTCCGGGGCGGCGGCCGGCGGCTGGGGCGGGCCGGCGAGGTGCTCGTGGAGCTGGCGCGTGGCCATGGTGCGCATCGCACGGGCCAGCTCCGCGTCCATCGTCTGCTGCGCCAGCGGGCGCAGCCGGCGGACGAGGCCGGCGGCCTCGCTCGCCTCCGCGTCCGACGGAGGGTGGTCGAGATAGCGCTGGAAGACGTGCTCGGCGGTGAAGTCGAGCAGGCCCGCGGCTATCTCCTCCACCCGCAGCCGCAGCTCGCGCAGATGGCCGGTGAGGGCGGCGAACGGGACGCCCGCCGCGTGCAGTTCCGCGGCGACCGTGAGCTGCTGCGGGCTGGGGACGAGGAACACCTCCGGCTCGCCCGGCACCCGCTCCAGCACGCCCAGCTCGACGGCCTCCTCGACCGCGGACTCGTCCGCCGCCCCGCCGAACAGCTCCACCAGCTCCGCCCGGCTCAACTGCCCGGACTCCTCGTCGGTCCACGGCCCCTGCACCTCCGCGACCAGGCCCAGCACACCGCCGAGCCCCCGGCCCGCGTCCCACGCCTCCAGCAGCTCCTTGATGGACGCCAGCGTGTAGCCGCGGTCGAGGAGGCCGGCTATCTGGCGGAGCCGGGCGAGGTGTTCTTCGCCGTAGACGTTCGTCCGCCCGCGCCGCTCCGGACGGGGCAGCAGCCCGCGGTCGGCGTACGCGCGGATGGTCCGTACGGTCGTACCGCTGGCGTGCGCCAGACCCTCGATCCGGTACTCGCCGGCCGCCTGCTGCTCCCGCACCGCTCTCCTGCCCCTCGGCCGGTCGCCCGGCCCGCACCCGGGCGGGTACCCCGGCCCGCTCGTCGCCCCGCTCACCGCCGTATGCCCCGGCCGGCCCGCCACGCCGGTCAACCCGGCGCCCGGCGCCCGGCCGCGGCGCGCCCTCTTGGGAGGGATGGTACGACCGGCGCGGATATCGGGATCCCCCAACGGGCGAACGAGACCCGGTGGTGCGTGCTCGCGCGGTGCTCCGCGTGCGGGAAGTGCGCTTCAGTGCTCACGATGCGGCTCCTGGAAGGCGGGGTGGATCTGGTCACGTGGTGGGTGGACGACGGACACTGCGGCCCGGCAACCGGGAGCCGGCGGCACGGCGTCAGAACTTCGGCTCCGCCCGGGCTATCGCCCGCAGCGCGCGCGGTGCGAACCGCGCCAGCAGCCGCGCCCCCCGCGCCTCCGGGGTGACCGCCACCACCGCCTGGTTGCGCACGACCGCCCGCAGCACGGCCTCCGCGACCTTCTCCGCCGGGTAGTTCCGCTTCCCGTACCAGCGGTGGGCGCTCTTTCGGCGGCGCTGCTCCTCCTCTTCGGAGACCCCGGCGAACCGTGTGGTGGCCGTGATGTTGGTGTGCACGAAGCCGGGGCAGACGGCAGAGACCCCGATCCCCTGCCCGCCCAGCTCCGCGCGCAGGCACTCCGAGAGCATCAGCACCGCGGCCTTCGACGTCGCGTACGCGGGCAGGGTCCGCGACGGCGCATACGCGGCGGCCGAGGCGGTGTTGACGATGTGCCCGCCCTGGCCGCGCTCGGCCATCTGCCTGCCGAAGAGCCGGCAGCCGTGGATGACACCCCACAGATTGACGTCCAGCACCCGGCGCCAGTCCGCCGCCGAGGTGTCGAGGAACGGGCCGGACAGCCCGATCCCGGCGTTGTTCACCAGCACGTCCACCACCCCGTACGCGGCGGCGACGCGCTCGGCGAACTTCTCCATCGCCGCCTCGTCCGCCACGTCCACGGACTCCGCCCACGCCTGGGCCGCGCCGATCATCCGGCACAACTCCGCGGTCGTGGCCGCCCCCTCGGCGTCGATGTCCGCCGCCACGATCCGCGCGCCGGCCTCCGCGAAGGCGAAGGCGGTGGCCCGGCCGATGCCGCTGCCCGCGCCGGTGATCAGCACCAGCCGCCCGCCGAACCGGTCCGCGTACGGCCAGCGGGGGACGATCTCCGCGGCCGGGGTGCCGTCCTCGTGCGCGCGCACGAACTCACCGATCCACGCGGCGAGCTGGTCGGGCCGGGTGCGCGGGACCCAGTGCCGGGCGTCGATGGTGCGCCGCAGCAACTGCGGCACCCAGCGGTCCAGGTCGTCGTAGAGGCTCGGGGAGAGGAAAGCGTCGCCGACGGGGGTGACGAGCTGCACCGGCGCGTGTGCGTAGGCATCGGCGCGGGGGCGGCGCAGCCGGGCGCGGATGTTGTCCCGGTAGAGCCAGGCGCCGTGGGCCGCGTCGTCGCCCAGTGAGGGCGTCGGATAGCCGTCGCCCGGGACCTTCTCCAGCCGCCGCAGGATCGCCGGCCAGCGCGCGCCGAGCGGGCCGCGCCAGGCCAGCTCGGGCAGCACGGGGGTGTGCAGCAGGTACACGTACCAGGACTTGGCGGTCTGGCCGAGCAGTTGACCGGCCCGCCGCGGTGTGGGCCGGCGCAGCCGGTCGTTGATCCAGTGCCCGAAGTGGTCGAGGGACGGGCCGGAGAGTGAGGTGAAGGACGCGATGCGGCCTTCCGTGCGCTCCACCGTGGTGAACTCCCAGCCCTGCACCGAGCCCCAGTCGTGCCCCACGAGGTGCACCGGGCGGTCCGGGCTGACGGCGTCGGCCACGGCGAGGAAGTCGTCCGTGAGCTTCTCCAGCGTGAACCCGCCCCGCAGCGGCTTCGGCGCGGTGGAGCGGCCGTGGCCGCGGACGTCGTACAGCACGACGTGGAAGTGCTCGGCGAGCCGGGACGCGACCTCGGCCCACACCTCCTTGCTGTCCGGATAGCCGTGCAGCAGCACGACCACCGGCCGCCCGGCCTCCCCCAGCTCCGCCACGCACAGCTCGACCCCGGCGGCCTGGACCCACCGCTCCCGTACGGCCGCGCCGCCCCACTCGCTCATGCCACCCACCCCTTCTCCTTCTCCTGCTCCCGCCGCACACCCCGCCCGCCGCCCGGCGCCCGATCCGCCGGCTCCCGGCCCTCCGCCGCCTCCATGGCCGCCCCGCCCCGTATCCACCTGCATGTCCGCACTTCATGTCCGCACTGCCCGGCCCGACTTCACCCGAAGCCGGCGCCGCCCCAAAAGCTGACACCAACGACTGTGACATCACCCCATGGCGCCGTCAATGCCCTCAGTCGCCCTGTGGATACCGCCGGTAACCTCAGGGTTCCAGGACCGCTCCCCCTACGGGTCCGTCACTCCCCGGTCGTATCCGCCAACCGTCGCCAGGTCTGACGCCCGCGCGCCGCCGCGCCACTACCGTCGTGCAACGTGACAGTCATCGCCACCGAGAACCTGAGCAAACGGTTTCCCCGGGTCACCGCGCTCGACGGGCTCACCCTCGACATCGGCCCCGGGGTCACGGGCCTGGTCGGCGCCAACGGCGCCGGCAAGTCCACGCTGATCAAGATCCTGCTCGGCCTGTCGCCCGCCTCCGAGGGCTCCGCCACCGTCCTCGGCCTCGACGTGGCCGCCGGCAGCGACACCGCCGCCACCATCCGCGAGCGCGTCGGCTACATGCCGGAGCACGACTGCCTCCCACCCGACGTCTCCGCCACGGAGTTCGTCGTCCACATGGCGCGCATGTCCGGCCTGCCCGCCACCGCGGCCCGCGAGCGCACCGCCGACACCCTGCGCCACGTCGGCCTGTACGAGGAGCGCTACCGCCCCATCGGCGGCTACTCCACCGGCATGAAGCAGCGCGTCAAGCTCGCCCAGGCCCTCGTGCACGACCCGCAGCTCGTCTTCCTCGACGAGCCGACCAACGGCCTCGACCCCGTCGGCCGCGACGACATGCTCGGCCTCATCCGCCGCGTACACGCCGACTTCGGCATCTCCGTCCTCGTCACCTCCCACCTCCTCGGCGAGTTGGAGCGCACCTGCGACCACGTCGTCGTCATCGACGGCGGCAAGCTGCTGCGCTCCAGCTCCACCAGCGACTTCACGCAGTCCACCGCCACCCTCGCGGTCGAGGTGACCGACACCGACGCCCACCCCGACGGCACCGCCACCCTGCGCAAGGCGCTCGCCGGCGCGGGTCTGGAGATCACCGCGGACGGCCGGCTGCTGTACGTCCAGGCGGAGGGCGACGGCACGTACGACGTCGTACGGGACGCGGTGGCCGGGCTCGGCCTCGGGCTGGTGCGCATGGAGCAGCGCCGGCACCGCATCGCGGAGATCTTCCGCGACGACGACACCCTCCCGGCGAGCGGGGCCGCCAGCGCCAGCGCGACCGCCAGCGCAACCACCAGCCCGGCCCCCAGCGCGGACCCCGGCGCGCACGCCGCCGCGGACCCCGGCACCTCCACGAGCACGCCCGCGACCGACACCGCGACCGACACCGCAGGAAGCCCTCATGCCCACTGACGCCCCCGCCACAGGCGACACCGGCCAGGCCCCCGGCACGGGCACACCCCCCGCCGCCACCGACGTCATCCACGACATCGGCTACCGCCACTACGACGGCCCCCGCCTCGGCCGCGGCTACGCCCGCCGCTCGCTGTTCACCCAGTCCCTGCGCGCCGCGTACGGCCTCGGCCGCTCCGCCAAGTCCAAGGTCCCGCCCGCGCTCCTCTTCGGCATCATGTGCCTGGTCGCGCTCATCATCGTCGCGGTCGCCGTCGGCACGGGCATGGACGAACTGCCGCTGGAGTACACCGACTACGCGATCTTCCTCCAGCCCGTCATCTTCCTCTTCATCGCCGCCCAGGCCCCCGTGTCCGTCTCCCGCGACCTGCGGTTCCGAACCATCCCGCTGTACTTCTCCCGCCCCGTCGAACGCCTCGACTACGTCTCCGCGAAATACGCGGCGATGGCCTCCGCGCTCTTCATCCTCACCGCCACCCCCCTGCTGATCCTCTACGTCGGCGCGCTGCTGGCGAAGCTGGACTTCACCGACCAGACCAAGGGCTTCGCCCAGGCGCTCGTCTCCGTCGCCCTGCTGTCGCTGCTCTTCGCCGGCATCGGCCTGGCCATCGCCGCCCTCACCCCCCGCCGCGGCTTCGGCGTCGCCGCCGTCATCGCCGCGTTCACCGTACCGTTCGGCGCGGTCAGCGCGCTGCAGGGCATCGCGTGGGAGCAGGACAACCTCGACGCCATCGGCTGGTTCGCGCTCTTCTCGCCCATCGGCCTCATCGACAACGTCCAGTCGACGTTCCTCGGCGCCACCCCCGCCACCGCCAGCCCGGAACCCGTCGACCCGGCCACCGCGGCCGGGGTGGTCGCGCTGCTGGTCGCGCTCGCGCTCACCGCCGGCTGCCACCTCTTCCTGCTGCGCCGCTACCGAAAGGCCGGGCTGTGACCACCATCCGGATCGACAGCGTCTCCCGCTGGTTCGGCAACGTCGTCGCCGTCAACGACGTGAGCATGGCCATCGGCCCGGGCGTCACCGGCCTCCTCGGCCCCAACGGCGCCGGCAAGTCGACCCTCATCAACATGATGGCCGGCTTCCTCGCCCCCTCCACCGGCGCGGTCACCCTCGACGGCGTCCGCATCTGGCGCAACGAGCAGGTCTACACCCAGATCGGCCTCGTCCCCGAGCGCGAGGCGATGTACGACTTCCTCACCGGCCGCGAGTTCGTCCTCGCCAACGCCGAGCTGCACGGCCTCGGCGCTGATGCGGCGCAGAAGGCGCTGGCCACGGTCGAGATGGAGTACGCGCAGAACCGCAAGATCAACACGTACAGCAAGGGCATGCGGCAGCGCGTGAAGATGGCCTCCGCCCTCGTCCACGAGCCCGAAGTGCTGCTCCTCGACGAGCCGTTCAACGGCATGGACCCGCGCCAGCGCATGCACCTGATGGACCTGCTGCGGCAGATGGGCGCCGCGGGCCGTACCGTGCTGTTCTCCTCGCACATCCTGGAGGAGGTCGAGCAGCTCGCCGCGCACATCGAGGTGATCGTCGCCGGCCGGCACGCGGCCTCCGGCGACTTCCGCAAGATCCGCCGGCTGATGACCGACCGCCCGCACCACTACGCCGTACGCTCCAGCGACGACCGCGCGCTCGCCTCCGCGCTCATCGCCGACCCGTCCACGGCCGGGCTCGAACTCGACCGGCGCGACGGGATCCTGCACGTCCAGGCCGTCGACTTCGCCCGCTTCACCGAGCTGCTGCCGCGCGTCGCCAGGGACCACGGCATCCGCCTCTACGAGGTCTCGCCGTCCGACGAGTCCCTCGAATCCGTCTTCTCGTACCTGGTCGCGGCCTGAGAAGGAGCGAAGAACGCGATGCTGTACCACCCCACCGTCGCCCGGCTCACCCAGCGGGCCATCCTCGGCCGCCGCCGGGCGCTCATCCTGCTCCTGCTGCCCGTGCTGCTCATCGTCATCGCCATCGTCGTACGCGCCCTCGTCGGCGCCGACGACGAGGTCACCGCCGACCTCCTCGGCGGCTTCGCGCTGGCGACCATGGTGCCGCTCATCGGCGTCATCGCCGGCACGGGCGCCATCGGCCCGGAGATCGACGACAGTTCGATCGTCTATCTGCTGTCGAAGCCCGTGCCACGGCCGACGATCATCCTCACCAAGCTGGTCGTCGCGGTGAGCGTGACCGCCGCGTTCTCCGCGCTGCCCACGCTGGTCGCCGGCGTCATCCTCGGCGGCAACGGCAGCCGTCTGGCGGTCGCGTACGCGCTGGCCGCCGCGGTCGCCTCCGTCGCGTACGCCGCCTTCTTCCTCATGCTCGGCACGGTCTCGCGGCACGCGGTGGTCTTCGGACTCGTCTACGCGCTGGTGTGGGAGGCCCTGCTCGGCAGCCTCGTCGACGGCGTGAAGACACTCAGCATCCAGCAGTGGGCGCTGGCGGTGGGCGAGAAGACCGGCCAGGGCGGCCACGTCGTCTCCGACGTGGCGCTGCCGGTGGCGACGGTCCTGCTGATCGTGGTCACGGCGGGCACGACCTGGTTCGCCGCGCAGCGGCTGCGGTCGCTGACGCTGGCGGGCGAGGAGTGACGGACGGCGGCCCCGCTAGCCGACGGGAAAGTCGAAGTAGGTGTCGGGGTAGGGCTCGTCGTTCAGCGTGTAGTGCCACCACTCGCACGCGTACGGGCTGAAGCCGCAGGTCTCCATGAGGGAGCGGAGGTACGCGCGGTTCCCGCTCTCGCGCCGGGTGATCCCCTCCGCGCCGTGGTGGGAGAGGGGATCCATCAGATCGTGGCCGCCTCCCATGGGAGCCAGTTCGCCGGTGTCCAGACGGTAGAGGGTGAGGTCGACGGTGCTGCCCCGGCTGTGGCCGGACTTGGCGGCGACGTATCCCTGCTCGAACATCTCGGCTCTGCCGATGTTCGGATAGTGCCGCTGTTTGGTACGTCCGTCCTCCGGCTGCCTCGACCAGCGCAGAAAGCAGTCCACGGCCCGTTGCGGGCGGTAGCCGTCCCAGAGCAGCAGGCCGAAGCCGCGGGACTCCGCCTTCTCCCGCACCCTGTCCAGGGCCTGGCACAGCGCGCGCGTGCCGACGATCCGGTTGGCCAGGTATCCGTCCACCGGCTTGCCGGTGAAATTGTCCCAGGTGGCGTACTTGGCGTCCCACCGTATGCCGGGGGCAAGCTCGTCCAGAAAGGCGAAGTCGCCGTTCACCGGGCATCGCCCGCCAAAGCCAGCGTGATCAGGTGGTCGATCACCTGGGACATCGGCATGCCAGCGGCGGCCATCATCCTCGGATAACGGCTGTAGGAGGTCAGGCCGGGAAAGGTGTTGACCTCGTTGAGGACGACTTGTCCATCGCCCTTGAGGAACAGGTCGACCCGGGCCAGCCCCCGGCACCCCAGGGCGCGGTACACGGCCTTCGCGGTTTCCTGGACGAGCGAGCGCGACTCGGCCGGAATGTCGGCGGGCACGATGGGGGTCGAGTTCTCAGAGCCGCTCTCGGGGTCCTGCTCCTGATGGATCTTGAAGAAGCCGTGCGACAGCGCGATCCGGTCCACTTCGCCCGTGATCAGATCCGGATCGTTGCCCAGGACCGCACACCCGACCTCGCTGCCGGCCACCGCCTCCTCGATCAGCACCTTCGAGTCGTACTGCCGCGCGGTCTTCACCGCGTCCGGCAGTTCCTCCGGCCGGGACACCTTGCTGACGCCGAAGGACGAGCCGGAACGGGCGGGCTTCACGAACACGGGATACGCCAGCCGGTCGGCCTCGACGTCCTCGTCCGCCGTGACGGCCCGGAATTCCGGCGTGGCGATTCCCGCGCTCCTGACGACGCCGTACGCGAGGGACTTGTCCATGCACAGGGCGGAACTCTGGACGTCGCAGCCCACGTAGGGGATGCCGGCCAGCTCCAGCAGGCCCTGTATCGCGCCGTCCTCGCCGAGTTTGCCGTGCAGCACCGGCAACACGACGTCCAGACCGATCGTCCCGTAGCGTCCCTGCTCCAGGACGAGAATTCCGCGTGCGCCCCGGTCCGGTGACAGCAGGGCCGGGCGGCTGCCGTTCTCCCAGTCCGGGCCGGGTCCTTCGCAAAGCCGCCAGGCGCCGCTCTCCGTGATCCCGAGATAGAACGGCTGGTACTTCTCGGGATCGAGGTTCCGCGCGACCTCCCGCGCGGACTTCAGGGAGACGGGATGTTCTTCGGAACAGCCCCCGAAGACGATTCCGACCTTCAGCCTACCCATGCTGGTTCCTGCTTTCGAATGTCAGGCAGTTGGTGAGGGAGTTCTCGACCGTGTCGCTCAGGGCGTGGTCCGTGTAGTACGCGGTGTGCGGGCTGATGAGCACGTTCGGCAGTTCCTGGAGCCGCAACAGCGTTCCGCTCTCGATGGGTTTTTCTCTGCGGTCGGCGTAGAAGATCCCTTCCTCGCCTTCGAGGACATCCAGCGCGGCGCCGCCCAGCCTGCCGTCTTCCAGCGCCTGGAGCAGAGCCTCGGTGTCCAGCAGCGGACCGCGTCCGGTGTTGATGACGACGGCGCCGCGCCTCATCTGCTCGATGCGCCGGCGGCCCAGAAGATGGTGTGTTTCCGCGGTGAGCGGCGTATGGAGCGTCACTATGTCGCTCAGCCGCAGCAGTTCATCGAGGGGAACGTAGTCGGCGGGGGCCCCGGAGCGGATATCGTGGGCCAGCATCCGGCAGCCGAAGCCGCGCAGCCGGTCCATCACGGCCGCGCCGATACGTCCCGTCCCCACCACCCCGACGGTCAGATCGCGCAGTTCCTTCCCGCGCACGTCATGCAGCCGGTAATCGTGGACGTCCGCGCGGCGGATGGTGGATTTTGCGTGCCGCACCGCCATCAGCATGAGCATCAGGGTGTAGTCGGCCACGCTGTCGGGCGAATAGGCGACGTTCTCCACGCAGATGCCCACGTCCGCCGCGTAGCGCACGTCAATGTGGTTGCAGCCGATGCTCCGGGTGGAGATGTACGCGACGCCGGCACGACTCAGCGCACGAAGAACGGAGTCCGTGATCCGGGTCTTGTGGTCGACGCTGATGCACCGGTTTCCGGACGCAAGTTGAGCATTGGCCTCCGAGACCGCTGCCGCCGTGATGGTCGGCACCACGCCGAAGCGCGGCGCCAGCTCCCGGACAAGCATCTCCTCGTCGCGCTCGCAGCCGTACAGGGTGATTCCCGCCGTGGTCATGCCCTGCAGTCAACGGGACGCGATGTCGCCGGAACGTATGCGGATTCCGATATCCTGACGATACATTACCTGCCGGTAGCATATCGTCGGCATATCGGAATCCGCATACGCACTCACAACACCGCGCTGCCTTCGCTGAAGGAATGACCTCCAACGAGCCAGCCTCCTCCTACCTCTACCTCTCCGGCCTCACTCCCGCTCCCCGGCTCCCGCGCCGCGCGGGCGTGATCCCGCTCGGCATCCGCGAGATCGCCGAGGTCGTCGGCGGGACGGTCGAGGGCGACGGCGCCGTGACGGTGACCGCTCCGGCCGTGCTCGACGGCCGGCAGGCCGAGCCGGGCGGCCTCTTCGTGGCCGTCGCCGGGGAGCGCGTCGACGGCCACGACTACGCCGGTCAGGCCGGCCGGGCCGGCGTGGTCGCCGTGCTCGGTTCCCGGCCCACGCCGCTGCCCACCGTCGTCGTCGAGGACGTCCAGGCGGCGCTGCAGGCGCTCGCCGCCCACGTCGTGGCCCGGCTGCGCCACGGGCTGACCGTGGTCGGGCTGACCGGCTCGCAGGGCAAGACGAGCACCAAGGACCTGCTGGCGGCCGTCCTGTCCGGCGCCGCGCCGACGATCGCGACGGCCGGCTCGTTCAACAACGAACTCGGGGTGCCGCTGACCATGCTCCGCGCCGACCTGGGCACCCAGTTCCTGGTACTGGAGATGGGCGCCCGCCGCGTCGGCGACATCGCCGCGCTCACCGGCCTGGTCACGCCCGACATCGCCGTCGTCCTCAACGCCGGCCAGGCCCACCTCGGCGAGTTCGGCTCGCGCGAGGCCATCGCCGAGGCCAAGGGCGAGCTGGTACGGGCCCTGCCGCCCGGCGGCACCGCCGTCCTCAACGCCGACGATCCGCAGGTCGCCGCGATGCGCTCGCTCACCGAGGGCCCGGTGCTGACCTTCGGCCGGGCCGAGCACGCCGACGTACGGGTGCACGACCTGACGCTGGACGCGTGGGGCCGGCCCTCCTTCACGCTGCGGACCGCCGACGCCTCGGCCCGCGTCGCGCTGCCGCTCGTGGGCGCCCACCAGGCGCTCAACGCGTCCGCCGCCGCGGCGGCGGGACTTGCGGCCGGACTTCCCCTCGACTTCGCCGCATCGGCCCTGGCCACCGCCTCGTTGTCGAAGTGGCGCATGGAACTGCGCGACCTCGCCGGCGGCGCCACGCTCCTCAACGACTCGTACAACGCCAACCCCGACTCCACCCGCGCCGCCCTGGACGCCCTCGCGGCGATCGAGGCCCGGCGCCGCATCGCCGTCCTCGGCGACATGCTCGAACTGGGCGAGGAGAGCGACGCCGAGCACCGCGCCGTCGGCGCGTACGCGGCCTCCCGGGCCGACCTGGTCCTCGCGGTCGGCGAGGCCGCCCGGCCGATCGCCGACGGCTACGGGGCCGGGGCGGTGGCGCTGGCCGGCAACGACGCCGCCGTCGACTGGCTGCGCGGCAACCTCGCCGCCGGCGACGTGGTGCTCGTCAAAGGCTCCCGCGCGGCATGCCTCGACGAGGTCGCCGCCGCGCTCACCTAGCCGGGCGCTCCGGCTCGCGGTGCTCCGGCTCGCGGCGCTCCGGCTCGCGGCGCTCCGGCTCGCGGCGCTCCGGCTCGCGGCGCTCCGGCTCGCGGCCGTCCGGCGAGCCGGGACCGGGCAGGTCGCGCAGGAACCGGGAGGACCTGCCGGCTTCGCCGGCGTACCCGCGGCGCCGGTAGAACTCGTGCGCGGCGCGCCGGCGGTCCGCGCTGGTGACCTCCATGCGCAGGCACCCGCGCGCGGCGGCGAACGACTCTGCGGCGGCGACGAGTTGCGATCCGACGCCCCGGCCGCGGGCCCGTTCGGACACCACCAGGGCCACGATCCGGCCCCAGGCGCCGTCGCGTTCGAAGTACGGGCACACGTGGACGGCGACGACCCCCAGCACGCCGCCCCCGGCCTCGGCCACGTACACCGCCCCGGACGGATCCTCGGCCCAGGTCTGGATGCGGCGTGCCGTCGCCGCCCGGCCGGCCTGCGGATAGCCCAACTGCCCCAGGAGTCCGCTCACGGCCGGGGCGTCGGCGCCGCGCGCCGAGCGGATCTTCATGTACGCGCCCGCCGCCTGAGGGACTCGCGCCGCCTCAGATACAGGTCGAAGGCCCGGTAGACCACCGGCCGCAGCGGCAGGTCCCACTCGCCGACGTACCGCACCGCCTGGCCGCCGAGGCCGGTCTTGAACTGGATCAGCCCGACGTGCGGGTCGTCGGCGTCCAGGGTGGGGGTGATGCCGCGCAGGTCGTAGACGTCGCAGCCGGCCGCCAGCGAGTCGCGGATCATCGCCCACTGGCAGGCGTTGGAGCCGCGCACCTCGCGTTTGGCGGTGGCGGAGGCGCCGTACGCGTACACCGCGTGGGCCCCGACGCGGACCAGGATGCTGGCGGCGACCAGGTCGCCCCGGTGGCGGGCCAGGTAGAGCCAGATGCGCTGGGGGTCCTCGGCGCGCAGCGCCGCGAACATGGTCTCGAAGTAGCGCAGCGGCCGGGGGGTGAAGCGGTCGCGCTCGGCGGTGTGGACGTACAGATCGTGAAACGCCCGCAGCTCCTCGCGACCCCCGCCTCCCTCGCCTCCCTCGCCTCCCTCGCC
>NZ_JCANSZ010000060.1:0-44625 GCF_059570535.1 Streptomyces sp. CNP082 | reverse complement strand
CCAAGGTCGACGCCGCCCACCACCTCCACCACGCCACCAAAAACCTGAACCTCGCCCACTTCGTCCTCTACTCCTCCGCCGCCGGCACCCTCGGCAACCCCGGACAAGCCAACTACGCCGCCGCCAACACCTACCTCGACGCCCTCGCCCACCACCGCACCCACCACGGCCACCCCACCACCAGCCTCGCCTGGGGCTACTGGCAACAAACCACCAGCCTCACCAGCCACCTCACCACCCACCAGCAGAACCGCACCGGCACCCCCCTCACCACCGACCACGCACTCCACCTCCTCGACACCGCCCTCACCACCAACCAACCCCACCACCTCTGCACCCCCCTCAACCCCAGCACCCTCCGCACCACACCCCACCTCCCCCCACTCCTCCGCGACCTCGTACCGGCCCACCGCCGCATCGCCGCGCGGACGCACGGTGCGCAGCCTTCGGGGACGGGCCTGGCCGCCCGGCTCCAGGCGCTGCCGTCGGAGGGGCGGCAGAAGCTGCTGCTCGACGTCGTGTGCAGCGCCGTCGCCGCGGTCCTGGGGCACGGTGGCGCGGACGCGATCGATCCGTACCGCCCCTTCAACGAGCTGGGCTTCGACTCACTCACCGCCGTCCAGCTCCGCAACCGCCTCACCGACGCCACCGCGCTCCGCCTGACCTCCACGCTGATCTTCGACTACCCCACGCCGAACGATCTGGCCCGGTACATCGGCGAGAGCATCGGCATCGACGAGGTGAGCGCAGAAACCGCCTTCCTGGCGGAGATCGACAAGCTCGAACTGACACTGATCGAACGTTCCGCAGAGGACGCCGGGCGAGTGAAGGTGATGCGCCGACTCCAGGCACTCCTCACCCGCCTCAACGAGACCGCACGCACGGCGCCGGACGGCGAGGACATCGAGACGAAGCTCCGTTCCGCGTCCAACGACGAACTCTTCGACCTGCTCGACAGCGATCTCGACCTTTCCTGACCCCGGCGGCGCCCTCGCCGCCCCAGCAATTCCGTACAGAGGAGCGACGACCAATGTCGGACGAAGCCAAGCTTCGGGAGTACCTGACCCGCGCAGTCGCCGAGCTGCACCAGACGCGGCAGCGCCTGCAGGACGCCGAGACGGCAAGGCAGGAGCCGATTGCGATCGTTTCGATGGCCTGCCGGTACCCGGGCGGGGTGCGTTCGCCCGAGGATCTGTGGCGGCTGGTCGCCGAGGGCACGGACGCGATCTCCGGGTTCCCCGGAAACCGCGGCTGGGACGTCGAGAACCTCTACGACCCGGACCCCGACCACACCGGGAAGAGCTACGCCCGTGAGGGCGGTTTCCTGCACTCTGCAGACGAGTTCGACCCGGAGTTCTTCGGGATGAGCCCGCGGGAGGCCACGGCCACGGATCCGCAGCAGCGGCTGCTGCTGGAGACGGCCTGGGAGGCGTTCGAGCGCGCGGGCATCGACTCCCACTCTCTCAAGGGCAGCAAGACGGGAGTCTTCGCCGGGGTGATGTACGACGACTACACCGGCCGACTCATGCACCAGATCCCGGAGGGCTACGAGGGCTTCCTGGGCAACGGCGGTGCCGCGAGTGTGGCGTCGGGTCGGGTGGCGTACACGTTTGGTCTTGAGGGTCCGGCGGTGACGGTGGACACGGCGTGTTCTTCGTCGTTGGTGAGTATGCACTTGGCTGCGCAGGCGTTGCGTAATGGTGAGTGTGAGCTGGCTCTTGCCGGTGGTGTGACGGTGATGGCGACGCCGGGTGTGTTCGTGGAGTTCTCGCGGCAGCGGGGGCTGGCGCCTGACGGCCGGTGCAAGCCGTTCGCCGATGCGGCGGACGGCACGGGCTGGGGCGAAGGCGTCGGCCTCGTCCTCCTGGAGCGCCTCTCCGACGCCGAGCGGAACGGGCACGANNTCCTTGCGGTGCTGCGNGGNTCGGCNGTCAACCAGGACGGCGCNTCCAANGGNCTNACNGCNCCNAACGGNCCNTCNCANCAGCNNGTNATCGANCAGGCNNTGGCNAGTGCGCGGTTGAGTGCGGGTCAGGTTGATGCGGTTGAGGCGCACGGTACGGGTACGACGCTGGGTGACCCGATCGAGGCGCAGGCGTTGTTGGCCACGTACGGTCAGGCGCACACCGAGGAGCGCCCGTTGTGGCTGGGTGCGGTGAAGTCGAACATCGGGCACACGCAGGCCGCGGCGGGTGTCGCCGGTGTCATCAAGATGGTCGAGGCGATGCGCCACGGGGTGCTGCCGCGCACCCTGCACGTGGATGAACCCTCCAGCCACGTCGACTGGAACACCGGCCATGTCGCCCTGCTCACTGAAGCCCAGCCCTGGCCGGAGACGGGTGAGCTACGGCGCGCGGCGGTCTCGTCGTTCGGGATCAGCGGCACCAACGCGCACGTGATCCTGGAAGCCGGTCCCCAGCCCGGGCAGCCGGCCGGGCCCGGGCAGTCACCGAAGCTGGTCGACAAGTCGACCCCGGTGCCGGTGGTGGTCTCGGCCCGTTCGACGGCCGCGCTCACGCAGGTCGCGGGCCGGCTGGCGGACTACGTGGAGGAGCACCCGCAGGTTGAGGTGGGCGCCTTGGCGGCGCGACTGTGGTCTGGCCGGGCGAAGCTGGAACACCGGGCCGGTGTCGTCACCGCTGACCGCGACGAACTCCGCGAAGCGCTCACCGCTCTGGCCGCCGGTGCTACGCACCCGGCGCTGGTCACCGGCCCGGGGCCGGCCGATGCCCAACCCCACCACCTCTGCACCCCCCTCAACCCCAGCACCCTCCGCACCACACCCCACCTCCCCCCACTCCTCCGCGACCTCGTCCACCGTCCGGCCCGGCGCGCCGCCGCCGCTGCGGCGTCGGGCGCGGCGGGGCGCACCGCGCTGGCGGAGCAGCTCGCGGCGCTTCCCGAGACGGAGCAGCGGCACAAGGCCGTTCTCGACATCGTCCGCAGCAACGTCGCCGCGGTCCTGGGTCACAGCACCGCGGATTCCGTCGACCCCCACCGCCCGTTCAAGGAGCTCGGCTTCGACTCCCTGACGGCTGTCCAGCTCCGCAACCAGCTCACCACCGCCACCGCACTGCGCCTCCCCGCAACCCTGATCTTCGACCACCCCACCCCCGAGGCGCTGGCCGGCCGGATCCTGACGGACCTGATGCCGGAGACGGTCAGTGCGTCGCGGCGGGTGATTGCGGAACTGGACGCGCTGGAGCTGGAGTTGAAGCAACTGGCGGCGGACGAGTCGGAGCGCTCGCGGATCACGCTGCGGCTGCAGACGCTGCTGTCGAACTGGAATGAGGCGCGGCCGGAGCCGGCCGAGGATGTGAGCAGCAAGATCCAGGAGTCGTCCACGGAGGAGATCTTCGACTTCATCGACCAGCAGCTTGGTCGTACGGACGGCAACGAGGGGGCAGCTTCGACGCCCGGGCAGTGACAAGCCGGTAAAGAACGAACCGCCCGCCGTGGTCACGGCGGGCGGTTCCTTTGTTGCTTTGTTTTCAAAGAGCGTCGGCTTTTTCTACGTCGCCGCCGCCCGCAGCACCGCCGCCTCCGCGTCCTTCAGCGGCGCAGCCGTCAGCGGCGGCCGGGCCGGCTGCCGCAGCGCCGCCAGGAATTCGGGCGTCTCCAGGCTGCCCAGCGGTGCGGTGAGCGTGGTGACGGCCGTGAGGGCATCGCAGACGCGCTCGTTGCCGAGCGAGGCGCTGGTGACCAGGTCGGCGAACCCCTGCCGCTGCGCGGCCTGGGTGGTCAGGCGGGGGTCGCTGACGGAGGCCCTGTTGGCGGGGTAGCACAGGTCCTGCGAGGCGGAGAGCAGCCATGGCGCGTCGGCGACGGCGGCGATGGCCTTCTGCGCCGTGCCGGCCAGGCCGGGCTTCAGTCCGCCCGCGCGGCTCAGGCAGGTCTCCAGGGCCTGGGCGGACTGGGCGGCGAGGCTCATGCCGTGGCCGTGGATGGGGTTGAGGGACGCCACGCAGTCGCCGAGCGCGACGAGCCCTTCGGGGCGGTCGGCGAGGCGGTCGAGGTGCATGCGGCGGTTGAGGGTGCTGCGGGTGGTGCGTACGGGCGTCAGGGGCTCCGCGGCGTAGATCAGGTCGGCGACGACGGGGTCGCGCAGGCTGCGGGCGAACGCGGCGAAGCGCTCGTCGTCGGCCGTCGGTTCGCCGCCGCGGGTGCCGGAGAGGGTGATGATCCAGCGGCCGTCCTCGATGGGCAGGAGCAGGCCGTTGCGTCCGGGCTGGCCGGTGCGGTGGTCGGCGTAGACGCTGACGACGGGGAAGGGCCGGGGGGCGCCGGCGGGGGCGCGGAAGACGCGGGTGGCGTAGGTGAGTCCGGTGTCGACGCTCTCCTCGGTGGCGGGCGGCAGGCCCAGGTCGGTGAGCCAGTGCCGCAGGCGGGAGCCGCGGCCGGTGGCGTCGACGACGATGTCGGCGCTCAGCTCGCGCGTGGCACCGTCGGAGGCGCGTACGCGGACACCGGTGACCGACTTGCGGTCGCCGAGCAGCCCGTGCGCCTCGGTCCGCGTCAGCACCTCGGTGTCCGGGTGGTTCAGCGCGGCCTCGCGGACGATGTGGTCGAGGAGGGGGCGGGTGCACGTGAGGGCGTAGTGGGAGCCGGGGAAGCGGTGCTGCCAGCCGTAGGCGCTGTAGAGGACCATGTCCTCCTTGACGCCGATGCGGTGGGCTCCGGCGGCGCGCAGCCGGTCCAGGGTGCCGGGGAGCAGCGCCTCGATGGCTTCGGCGCCGCCGGACCACAGGATGTGCGCGTGCCGGCCCTGCGGGACGCCCTTCCGGGGCTCGGGCAGGTCCGGGTAGGTGTCGCGTTCGACGACGGTGACGTGGTCGACGTGGTCCCGCAGGGCTCGTGCGGCCAGCACGCCGGCGAGGCCGCCCCCGAGTACGACTCCGTGAACTCGGGTGTTCGGGCCACGGGTTGCTTCCGCCATTGCTTGTTCCGCCCTTTCCGCATGGTCGGTGCCGGGCGGTTGCCGTATGCCGCCCGGTTCACCATGCGGGCTCCGGCTTGGGGGTGACTTGCCGGTTTCTAAAGCCTTTTCCGGCTACGAAGGCGGGCATGAATGGCCTTACGCTCGGGCCGGTTCAACGGATCCGAGTTTCCGGGAAGGATGCCCTCATGCGGGATTCCTCCATGCAGGTCGAGACCGAGATCGGGCGGTGCGTGTCGTCCGGCATGTGCACGCTCCTGGCCCCGCAGGTCTTCGACCAGGATGAGGTGACAGGTCAGGTCGTCGTACGGGAAAAGCACCCCGCCGAGGACCAGTGGGAGGTGGTGGACGAGGCCGTGCGTTCCTGCCCGGGGCAGGTCATCCGGTTCGAGGAGACGGCCCGGTCGGCCGAGGCGCCTTAAGCACGCCCAAGTCCGCCTTAAGGCCGTGAGCCGAGGGTGGACGCAAAGGCGTGGACCGGCAGTGCCGGCCCCGCGGCTTCGCATGCGGAGGAAGGAAACGCGTCATGTCGGACACGCTGTCCACGCCGCCCCGGCGGTTGCCGACCGAGCGCCCGCGCCCGCTGGACCCGCCGGAAGTGCTGGGCCGGCTGCGTGCCGAGGAGCCGGTGAGCCCGCTGCTGTATCCGGACGGGCACGTGGGCTGGCTGGTGACGAGTCATGCGGCGGCCCGGAAGGTCCTCAGCGACCAGCGGTTCAGCGCCCGGGGCGACATCAAGAAGGTGCCGTTCGAGGTGCCGTCCGGCAGCCGGCCCTGGGAGAAGGTGCCGCCCGGCTTCTTCATGCACATGGACCCGCCGGACCACACCCGCTACCGGCGGCTGCTCACCGGCCAGTTCACGGTGCGGCGGATGAAGGCGCTGGAGCCGCGGATCGAGGAGATCACCGAGCAGCACCTGGACGAGATGGAGCGGCAGGGGCCGCCCGCGGACCTGGTGCCGGCGTTCGCGCTGCCGATCCCGTCGCTGGCCATCTGCGAGCTGTTGGGCGTGCCGTACGGAGAGCGCCGGCGTTTCCAGGACCACTCGACGACGGTGATGCGCATCGGCTCGTCCGGCGAGGAGGTGGCGGCGGCCTTCGCCGCGATCTACGGGCTGATCCACGAGCTGGTGCAGCTCAAGCACAAGGAGCCCGAGGACGACCTGCTGAGCGGACTGATCGCCACCGGCGAGCTGGACGACGCGGAGCTGACCGGCATCGGGATGCTGCTGCTGATGGCGGGGCACGAGACGACCGCCAGCATGCTGTCGCTCGGCACGTACGCGCTGCTGCGCCACCCCGAGGAGGTCAAGCGGCTGCGCGAGGACCCGACGCTGTTCGGCAACGCCGTCGAGGAGCTGATGCGGTACCTGACGATCGCCCAGTTCGGTGTTCCGCGCACCGCGCTGGAGGACGTCGAGCTGGAGGGCAAGCTCATCAAGGCGGGCGACGGGGTCACGGTGTCCCTGGCGGCGGCCAACCGTGACCCGGGGCGCTTCGGGGACGCGGACAGCTTCGACGTCGGCCGCTCCACCTCCGGGCACATGGCGTTCAGCTACGGCATCCACCAGTGCCTGGGCCAGCAGATGGCCCGGGTGGAGATGCGGATCGCGTACTCGGCGCTCTTCCGCCGGTTCCCGGACCTGCGGCTGGCCGTCGACCCGGACGAGGTGCCGCTGCGCGCGGAGGCCACGATGTATGCCGCGAGCCGGCTCCCGGTGGCCTGGTGATCACGTGCTCGTTCTGAACCCGGAGCGCGACCTGCGGGTCGCCGGCCTCGGCACGGCGTCCCCCGGCCCGCTGATCGACAACGCCACGCTCGGCCGCCGTATGGGCCTGGGCCCGATGTGGGAGCAGTGGGCGGAGGCGTTCGTCGGCACGAAGTCCCGCCATCTCGCGGTGGATCTGGAGACCGGTGAGCCGCGGTTCTCGCTCGCCGACCTCGGTGAGACGGCGGGCCGGCGGGCGCTGGCCGCGGCCGGCCTGGAGCCGTCGGACGTCGACGTGATGGTGATGGGCACCGCCATGCCCGACATGCTGATGCCGACGACGGTGAACGTCGTCGCGGACCGGCTGGGCATCGACCAGGTGCCGACGTACCAGATGCAGTCCGGGTGTTCGGGCGCGGTGCAGGCGCTGTCGGTGGCGGCGGGGCTGCTGCTGTCCGGCAGCCACCGCACGGCGCTGGTGCTCGGCGGCGACGTCTCGGCGAAGCTCGTCGACCCGGACATGGACGCCGCCGCGCTGCCGCCCGCGCAGTTGGTGAACCTCATGCTCTTCGGGGACGGTGCCGGCGCGCTGGTGCTGACCGCGGAGCCGTCGCCGGGGCCCGCGCTGCGGGCGGTGTTCACGAAGCTGGTGGGGCTGGGCCGCGAGCCCGGGCAGACACTCGACTGGTACGGCGCGAGCCGCCGGTTCGACGGCCCGCCGGTGAGCGAGGACTACAAGGCGATCGAGGCGGCGGTGCCTGAGATGGCCGCGGAGTCGGCCGAGGAGCTGCTGCACGAGCTGGGCTGGAAGCCGGACGAGCTGGCGTACGTGCTGCCGCCGCAGTTGTCGGGGCGGATGACGGCGCTGATCCGGGAGCGGATGGGCTCGCCCGAGGCGCAGGAGGTCTCCTGCGTCGACGAGACCGGCAACAACGGCAACGCGCTGGTGTTCTTCCAACTGGAGCGGCTGCTGCCGAAGCTCGCCGCGGGCGACCGGGCCCTCGGCGTCGCCATCGAGTCGAGCAAGTGGATCAAGTCGGGCTTCGCCCTGGAGGCGACCGCCTGACGGGATCGCAGAAGTCCAGTACGGGTGCCGCGCGCCGCTGTTCACGCAGCGGTGCGCGGCGCATCCGTGCACAGAAGGTCCCGGTGGGGGCGTCCTTCCAGGGGCGTACGGCAGCGGCGCAGGCGCGTGTGCGCCCACGTCCCGGCGCTCCCTCTGCCCGGCCGCGCCCGCCTCCGCGGCTTCGTCCGACCGCTTTAGCCGCCTCCAAGACCCCGTCAAGCCCCGCTGGCGAGGCTGAGGGCGGTCCGCCCGCGCCCCCTGTCGCCGCGACGTCCGGCGGCCCGCCGCGATGGTCCACCAGGAGGTGTGAGATCCGTGTCCGCTGCCCCCGCTCCCCCGCCCTCCGCGCCCGATCCCGTCGCGGAGCTGCACCGGTCCCAACGGCTGGTCGCGGAGTACCCGAGACTGCCCGCGCTGCTGGGTCAGCTCGGCCCGGACGAACGGCAGCGCGCCGGGCGGCTGCTGTCCCGCCTGTCCCCCGACGAGGTACTCGCCAGCCACCCCGGCATTCCAACCGTGTCCGTCGCGGTCACCGGGCACGGCACTACCGCCGGCATCGTGCCGCCGCTCACCATGGAGCTGTCCCGGCACGGCATGCTGCTGCGCCCCCACGTCGCGGACTACGGCGGCTGGCTGTTCGACCTGGCAGACCCCGCCAGCGAGGTCTACGCCGCCGGCACCGACCTCGTGGTGTGTCTGCTGGCCGCCGGGATCGTCTTCGACGAGGTCCCGCGCCCGTGGCGGCCCGAGGACGTCGAGCGGGTGCTGACCGAGAAGGTGCACCTTCTCGACAAGCTCGCCGCCACCCACGGCTCCTCCGGCTCCGGCACCCTCGTCTACACCACGATGCCGCTCCCCCGGGAGTTCACCGCCCAACTCGTCGACCACCGCTCCCGCGCCCGGCTCGGTGCCGTCTGGCGCGAGGGCAACGCCCGGCTGCTCGGGCTGATGGACGACCACCCGGGTCTCGTCGTCCTGGACCTCGACCCGGTGCTCTCCGGCCCCGCCGCACTGGCCGAGGCCCGTCTGGCGACCTACGCCGGCACGCCCTTCGGGTCCGAGCTGACCGCCGCCGTCGCACGCGAGGTCGCGCACCTCGCCCGCGGCCGGTCCGGGCGGGCGAAGAAGGTGCTCGCGGTCGACCTGGACAACACGCTGTGGGGCGGCGTGCTCGGCGACGACGGCCCGGAGGGCATCGAGGTGGCCGACGGCCGCACGGGGCACGCGTTCCAGCACATGCAGCGGGTGGTCAAACAGCTCGCCTCGCGCGGGGTGCTCGTCGCCGCCGTCAGCAAGAACGACGTGGATCCCGTACGCGAGGTGCTGCGCACCCACCCCGAGATGACCCTGCGCGAGGACGACTTCGTCCGGGTGGTCGCCAACTGGTCGCCCAAGCACGACAACCTGCGGGCGCTGGCGGCGGACCTCAACCTCGGCCTGGACTCCTTCGTCTTCGCCGACGACAGCTCCTACGAGTGCGGCCTGGTGACCCGCGAGCTGCCCGAGGTCACCGTGCTCCACCTCGACGGCGACCCCGCGCTGCACGCCGAGCGGCTGCTCGCCGACGGCTGGTTCGACGTGCGCGACCTCACCGAGGACGACGTCCGGCGCCCCGAGCGCTACCGCGAGGAACTGGTCCGCAAGGACTTCCTCGACTCCTTCTCCTCGCTGGACGACTACCTGCGGGAGCTGGACGTACGGGTCGAACTGGCCGCCGCCGCCGAGGCCGACGTGCCGCGCGTCGCCCAGCTGACCCAGCGCACCAACCAGTTCAACCTGACCACTTGGCGGCTCCAGCAGGACGAGGTCGGCTCCCGGGCCGGCTCGCCGGACACGCTGGTCCTGGCCATCCGCTCCGGCGACCGCTTCGGCGACAACGGCCTGGTCGGCGCGGTGTTCGTCCGGACCGACGAGCCCGTGTGGCACATCGACAACTTCCTGCTGAGCTGCCGGGTCTTCGCGCGCGGCATCGAGCAGGGCTGCCTCGCCGCGCTCCTGGCGCACGCCCGGGACAAGGGGGCCGAGGCCGTTACGGCGCGGTACGTGCCGTCGCCGAAGAACGGCAAGGTCAGGGACTTCTATTCACGGAACGGCTTCGACACCCACGAGCACGCCGAGGACGGGACCACCGGCTTCCGCCACGATCTGCGGCAGATCGACGCGGTGCCCGGTCACCTCGCCCTGACCGTGCGCTGGGAGCAGGAGGGATCACGATGAACGACGTCACCGAACTCAAGGAGTTCGCCCTCGTCCACGCCAAGGCGCTGCAACTGCCTGCCGAGCGCTACGAGAAGGTGCTCGACCGCATCACCAACGACGAGGACGGCGCCCCCGGCTCGTGGACGGCGGAGTGGTCGGCGGAGGCTGCGGAACTCGACGGCGACGGGGAGTTGCTGCGGGCGTTCCTGTGCTACACCATGGCCCGCTTCCCCGTCGTGGACGGGCCGGCGCGGCAGGCGGCGTACGAGAAGTGCCGGTCGGTGTTCGACCGCTGGCGCGCCGGTCAGGCGGGCATCGAGCGGGTCACAGCGCCGCTGGCCGACGGCGAGGTGGTGGCCTGGGCCGGCGGGCTGTCGGCCGCGGAGCCCCGGCCGGTGCTGCTGGTGACCGGCGGGATCGTGAGCCTCAAGGAGCAGTGGGCGCCGGTGACGCTCCAGGCGGCGGCGCTGAACATGGCCATCGTCGTCACCGAGCTGCCGGGCGTGGGCGAGAACACTCTGCCGTACGACCGGGAGAGCTGGCGGATGCTGCCCGCCGTGCTGGACGCGATCGCGGACCGGGCGGACGTGGCCGACACGTACGCGCTCGCGAACAGCTTCGGCGGGCACCTGGCGCTGCGCTGGGCCGGGCACGACGCCCGGCTGCGCGGCATCGTGACGTCGGGTGCGCCGGTGAGCGGGTTCTTCCGTGACGCCGACTGGCTGCGCGGTGTGCCGGGGATCACCCGGCACACGCTGGCGCGGCTGACGGGCACGGACGAGGGCGAGGCGGGCGGCGATGACGCGCTGCACAAGACGCTCGCCGACTGGGCGCTGACGCCGGAGGAACTGGCGGCGCTGGAGATACCCGTCTGCTACTCCGCCAGCCTGCGCGACGAGATCATCCCGCCCGGGGACCCGGCGTTCCTGCGGCAGCACGTCAAGCGCGTCAGCATGAACGAGTTCGACGACGTGCACGGCGCGCCGGCGCACGTGCAGCGCACCGTGGACTGGACGTTCGGGTCGCTGCTGGCGATGCGCCAGGGTCTCGCTCCGCGCTGACGCCGCCCGGCCGTTCACGCCCCTCGCGCTTCGCACGCCCCTCAACCCGCCTCCCCCGTCCAGGTCTGTCCGCCGGAACCCCGCTGCCGGTCCCGTGGTGCACCAGTGGTGTGCCACGGGACCGGCAGCGTCCGTTGTGCGGTCACCGGGACCGGACGGGCACATCCCGGTGCCGTCGGCGCTCGGATATCGGGCAGTGGATACGTCGCGGTGAATACCGGGCATTTGCCGGAACGGCGGATGATCACGGCGCCGGGGCGAGGGGCGTGAATGCCCCGCACACGCCCCCGGCCGGACAACGCAATACCCCGTACAGCACATAGGGGGGACTTAGGGGTGGGTAGGGGTTTCGGCACCCCCTGTGCCCTCCATTAGCCTGCAAAGGTCTCTACAGCATCGCCGCGTGACACACAAGCTCCCCTGCCTGAAGCGGCGGGAGAAATTGAACAAAAGTGCAATGAAAACTGAACACTTCGGTCAAGAAAAATTCATCGGGGGTTGAAAAGTGCAGTACGAAATACTCGGACCCGTCCGGGTGGTGGACAACCGCGGCAGCAGATTCGTGAGCGCCAAGAAGATGCAGGTGCTCCTCGTCCTGCTCCTGATCCGCGCCCGCCAGGTGGTCTCGATCGACGAGGCCATAGCCGAAATCTGGGGCCAGAACCCGCCGCGCCGCGCGACCGCGGGCATCCATGTCTACATCTCCCAGCTCCGCAAGTTCCTCGGCGAGCCCGGCAGCCGGAACAACCCGATCCTCACCCGGCCGCCCGGCTACCTCCTGCACCTGGAGGACGACGAGTTCGACGTGGACCGCTTCCAGGAGCTGCTGCACCGGGGCCGCCTGCACCTCAAGGAGGGCCAGCCGGAGCAGGCCGTGACCGCCTTCAAGAGCGGGCTGTCCCTGTGGCGCGGCCCGGTCCTCGGCGACCTGTGCGACGGGCCGGTCATCGCGGGCTTCGCCACGTGGCTGGAGGAGACCCGGCTCGAGTATCTGGAGTGGCTGGTGGAGGCGCAGTTGAGCCTCGGGCTGCACCGCGAGCTGATCGGCCGGCTGTCTGCACTGACGGCCGAGTATCCGCTGCGGGAGACGTTCTACCGCCAGTTGATGCTGGCCCTGTGCCGGTCGGAGCGGCAGGCCGACGCACTGCGTACGTACCAGCAGGCCAGAAACCGGCTCAACGAGGAACTCGGCCTGGAGCCCTGCCGGGCGCTGCGTGACCTGCAGCAGGCCATCCTCGTCGCCGACGAGCGGCTGGAGCTGCCCGCGGCGGTGTGAGGGGCCGCCCCGGTTGAGTGCGACGAGGGGCGGGCGAAGCCACCGGCTTCGCCCGCCCCTTCGGCTTGCCCGCCGCCGCGCCCGCGGCGAGCGAGCCGCGCCGGCTTCAGGCCCGTACCGGCTGCCGCAGCCGCGCGGTCATCTCCGCCAGAACGTGCGGGCCGCTCTGGTCGCCGTGGACGAAGAAGTGGTCGCCCGGTACGACCAGCAGCTCGAACCCGCCGTCCGTGAGCGGTCGCCAGCCGTCGGCGTGCTGTACGGCGACCACCGGGTCGTCGGCGCCGTGGAACGCGGTCACCGGCACCCGCAGCGGCGGCTCCGCCGGGTCGTGCCGGTAGCTCTGCACCACCCGCAGATCCGCGTAGCCGGCGCCGTCCATCGCCACGTCCGCCTTGCCCGCCAGGTGCTCGCCCAGCTCCGCGCGCAGCGCCGTGCCGTACAGCCGCGGCTGCTCCCGCCGGACCCGCGCCAGCTCCTCGTGCTCCGGCATCTGCTCGAAGCCGAGCCGCTGCGTCACCGCGCGCAGCCGGGCGCCGAGCGGGTTCTCCCCACCGGTCGGCGCGCTGAACGCGCCGACGAACAGGTGGCGCAGCAGATCCCCGTACTCCGCGCCCAGCCGGTGGGCCAGCCGGTACGCCAGGAGGGCGCCCATGCTGTGCCCGTAGAAGGCGAACGGCCGGTCCAGGTACGGCTTGAGGGCCTGCGCGACGGCGTCGACGGCGTCGACGGCGTCGACGAGGCAGCGCTCGTCGGCACGCTCCTCCCGGCCGGGAAGCTGTATGGGGAGCACCTCGACGCCGGCGTCCGCGCGGCCCGGCCAGTCCCGGTACAGCGAGGCGCCGCGGCCGCCGTACGGCAGGCAGAACAGCCGGACGGCGGCGTCGTCCTGCGGCGTGGACGGCAGCCAGAGCCTGCCGTCCACGTCGTACGGGCGGGGCGCGGCCGGCTCGTCGCCCGCGACGGACCCCGCGAGGCGCTCCACCACCTCATCCAGCGAAGGCCCGGCGATGAGCAGGTCGACCGGGAGGTCGACGCCGGTCTCGGCCCGTACCCGCTGCCGCAGCTCCAGCGCGGCGAGGGAGTCCAGGCCCGTCTCGGCGAGCGGCCGGCTGCCGGGGACCTCGGCGCGCGGCAGTTGCAGCAGTTCTGCGACCATGCCGGTGAGCAGGTCCCGCAGCGCGGCGGCGCCGTCCGCGCCGCGCCAGCGGCGCTGTGCCGCGTCGTCGCGTACGCCGTCGGCGGGCGTCTGGTACGTGCCGGCGCCCGGGCTGATGACGCTGATCTCGGTGCCGCGGCCCCAGCCGACCGCCGCGCCGTCCTCAGCGCACAGCAGGTGCTCGCCGACCAGCAGGTCGCCGACCGGCGCGGTCAGCCGCACATGGCACCACAGGGCGCCGTCCGCCGGGGCGCCGAAGCCCACCTCGCCGAGGCGGGCGGTCATGAACAGGTCCCGCTCGGCCAGTTGCGGGCCGGCGGCGAGCGCATAGAGCTGCACGCAGGCGTCCAGCATCCCGGCGGGCACGGGGAGTTCGCGGTCCGGCCGGCCGGCGGCGGCGCCGGTCTCGGCTGGTGCCGGCGGACGGAACCTCGCCAGCACCTCGCCCTCGCCGAGCCACGCCTCGTCGACCCACTCGACGGACGGGCCCAGCGGGACGCCGCGTTCGGCCATCTGCCGGTAGAACTCGGCACCGTCCACGTGCACGGGGCAGCGCTCACGGATCTCCGCCCGCGCCGCTGCCGGCAGCGTGCCGGCCGCCGCGCTGCCGTCGGGGCGCAGCCGGCCGGCGGCGTGCCGGTGCCAGCCCTCGTCGCCCGGCTGCCCGGCTGCCGGTGACGCGTCGCCGGCCTGTCTGCTGTGTACGGAGAACTCCGCCCAGCCGTCGCCGTCCGCCGGGCCGAGAACCAGGTGCACGGTGCGCTCCTGGCCGCGGGAGAGCGTCAGGGCCCGCTCGAACCGCACGTCGTCCAGCCGCAGCCCGGTGCCGGCGCGGGCCGCAGAGGCCAGCAGCTCCTGGTAGTAGCCGACGTGCAGCACCCCGGCGGTGTCGGCGAGTTCGGGCAGGACCGCGCGGCTGACGGCGGTGGTGTACTGGCGCTGCGCGAGCGGCGAGGCGACCTGCCGCAGTGCGAGCGCGCCCACGGGTGCACCGGCCCCGGACGCCGCGGGAGCGGCATCGACGAGTGCCGCGGCGTCCGGGCGGTGCCCACGGCGTCGGAACGTCTGGCCCGGCAGGTCCAGCCGGGAGCGTTCGTAGCCGTCGTCGACGGCGGACCAGTCGACGTCCTGGCCCGAGACGTGCCGCTCGGCCAGCCAGTCGAGGAGTTCGTGCCAGATGTCGCCGCCGGGCAGCCCCCGGATCTCGCCGGTGGCGGGCCGCGCCGAGGGGCCGCCGACGTGGACGAGGGTGTCGTAGCCGTGCGCGGCGAGGGCCGCCGCGGCGGCCTCCGGCCGGACGCTGGCGCCGGGGCGCAGCCAGAACGCGGGGTCGGCCGCCTGGTCCGCGCGCGCCTCGCCGGCGTCGGGTCCGTGCAGCAGCCGCAGCGCGCGGGGGCGGGCCGGCGGTGCGGGCGGCGGTGCCGCGGCGCCGTGGCGGGCCGCGAGCAGGGCGCCGGCGGTCGCGGCGTCGAGGGCGCCGCTGAGGACGGTGGCGGCGAGGTCCCCGGGGGCGGCGCCGCCCGCGACGGCGCCGGCGGTGATGCCCCAGTCGGCGAGCGTGCGCACCAGGGCGATCTGGCCGGCCACGGTACGGACGTCGGCGGCGAGAGCGGTGTCGCCGCCGACGTCGGACTCCGCGGCCGGGGGCCGCAGTTCGGCCGTGCACCTGTCGAGGTGTGCACGGAAGCCCGGGTGCGTGGCGTACAGGGTCTCGGTGATGCGCTCCGCGGCGGGCGCGGTGGCGTCGAGGAGGAAGGCGACCGGCGGCGCGGGGGCCCGGTCGCGGGCGCTGACCGCTTCGGCCGCGGCGGTCTGCCGCCGTCCCGCGGCCGGTTCCGGTCCGTCGCTGGCGGCGAGCGCCGTGAGCCGGCGTGCCAGGTCGTCGCGGGAGTCGGTGACGAACGCGGCGCGGTGGGCGAAGTGCGCGCGGCGGGCGGTGGCGGTGTGGCAGAAGTCCGCGAGCGTCGCATCGGGGTGCGTCGCGAGCCACTGGCCGTGGCGGGCGGCGGACTCGCGCAGGCCCTCGGGGTCGCGTGCGGAGAGCGCGAAGACGTGGGCGGGGCGCTCCGGCCCCGCGGTGCGCGGCGGTGCGGCGTCCGGCTCGGTGAGGACGACGTGCACGTTGGTGCCGGAGAAGCCGAAGGAGCTGACGCCCGCGGTACGGGGCCGGCCGTCGCCGCGGCTCGGCCAGGGCGCCGTCCGGTCGCACAGCGCCACCGGCAGCCGCTCGACGCCGAGCCGCGGGTTGGGCTTGTCCAGGTGCAGCCCGCCGGGGATCTCGCCGTGCCGCAGCGCGAGTACGGTCTTGATCAGGCCGGCCACCCCGGCGGCGGCCTCCAGGTGCCCGATGTTGGACTTGACGGCGCCGATGCGCAGCGGCGCCCCGGGGTCGCGGCCGGCGCAGAGCACGTCGGCGGCGGCGCGTACCTCGATCGGGTCACCCAGCGGGGTGCCGGTGCCGTGCGCCTCCAGGTAGTCCACAGCCCGCGGTTCGACTCCGGCCGCGGCGACGGCGTCGGCGATCAGCTCGCGCTGCGCGCGGCCGTTGGGGACGGTGAGCCCGCTGGTACGGCCGTCGTGGTTGACGGCGGAGCCGCGGATCAGGGCGAGCACCGGGGCCCGTACGGCGGCGGCGTCCGAGGCGCGCATAAGGGCGACCATGCCGCTGCCCTCGGAGCGTACGTAGCCGTCGGCGGCGGCGTCGAAGACCTTGCACTTGCCGTCCTCGGCCAGCGCCTCCATCCGGCACAGCGCGACCATCACGGCGGGCGACATCATGGCGCTGACGCCGCCGGCCAGGGCGGCGGTGCACTCGCCGCGGCGCAGGCTCTCGACCGCCAGGTGCACCGCGAGCAGCGACGACGAGCACGCGGTGTCCAGCGCGAGGGCCGGTCCGCGCAGCCCGAAGGTGTGCGCCACGCGGCCGGCGGCGACGCTGATCGCCGAGCCGGTGGCGGTGTACGGGCCCGCCTCGCGCGGCGACCGGGGCAGCAGGGTGTTCTCGGAGCCGGAGACGCCGACGAATACGCCGACGCGCCGCTCCGCCCTGGTGCCCGACAGCAGCCCGGCGCTCTCCAGCGCCTGCCAGCTCGTCTCCAGCAGCAGCCGGTGCTGCGGGTCCATGTCGCGGGCCTCGGCGTCGGTGATGCCGAAGAACCCGGCATCGAACGCGTGGGCGCCCTCGGCGAGGAACCCGCCGCGGCGGGTGTACGAGGTCCCGGGCTCGCTCCGGTCGGACGAGTACCAGCCCTCGACGGGCCACCGGTCCCGCGGTACGTCCACGACGCCGTCGCGGCCCTCGCGCAGCAGCTCCCAGAACCGCTCCGGGCCGTCCGCGCCGCCGGGGAAGCGGCAGCCGAGGCCGACGACGGCGATGGGCTCCGCGGCCCGCGCGCGCAGCTCGTCCACCTGCTCGCGCAGGGCGCGTACGGCATCCAGCGAACGCCTGAGCAGTGCCTTGTCCGTCATCACCGTTTCCTCTCCCCCGCGTGCCGTGTGCTAGAGCCCCAGCTCGGCCAGGACGCCCTTCAGCTCGATCTCCACCGTCGAATCGCCCGTCGCGGCGGCGGACACGCCGCCGGTCGCGGTGGCCGCCCCGGGTTCCGGCTCCCCGGCCCCGGCCGCCGGCGGCTCGATCCGCAACACCCGCTGCAGCTTGTCCCGTTCGGCGTGCACCACCCCGAACTCCGGCCGGGCGTGGTGCAGCGCCGCGTCGAAGGCCGCGGTGCCGACCGCGTTCTCCAGCGGCGTCAGGCCCAGGCGGCGGCGTACGAAGCCTTCGGTGGCCTCGTCGACCCGCATGCCGCCGTCGCGCCAGAACGGCCAGACCAGGGCGATGCTCGCGCCGGACCGCTCGCCCGCCGCGCACAGTTCGTCGCGGCGCCGGCTGAAGGCGTTCAGGAAGCGGCTGGCGAAGGCGTAGTCGACCTGGCCGGGGTTGCCCGCGAGCGCGGCGAGCGAGGAGAAGACCATGAAGAAGTCGAGATCGTCGCCGGCGGTCGCCGCGTCGAGGTGGACGGCGCCGTCGACCTTGCCGGCGAGCACCGTGCCGATCTCGTCGGCGGTCTTGTTGGGCAGCAGCCCGTCGCGCAGCACGCCGGCGGAGTGGATGACGCCGTGCACGCCGCCCCACCGGTCGCGGGCGGCGGCCAGGATCCGTTCGACGTCGCCGCGGTCGGCGACGTCGGCGCGCTCGTAGTGGACGTCGGCGCCGAGGGCGCGGATGTGCTCCAGCGTCTCCCGGCGCTCACCAGTCAGCGCCGAGCGGCCGGCGAGCAGCAGGTTCACCCGGGCCTGGCGGGCGAGGTGTTCGGCGAAGAGCAGGCCGAGGCCGCCCGCGCCGCCGGTGATGACGTACGTGCCGCCGGCCCTGACCGCGACGCCGGCCGGTGCCTCGGGGCGTACCGCGGGCAGTTCGCGGAGCCTGCGCACCCGGCGGCCGTCCGCGTCGTGGCGGACCTCGGCGTCGGCGCGGGCGTCCGCGGCGAGTTCGGCTTCGCAGGCGCGCAGCAGGGCGTCCGCGGGCTCCTCGCCGGTGGCGGTGCGCACGGCCACGGCCTGTTGGACGAGCCGCGGGTTCTCGTGGTCGACGCTGCGGGCGAAGCCGCCGAACGCCTCCGCGAGCGGATCGGGCCGGGCGCCGGCGTGGGCGTGGACGCGCAGCAGCCGTACGGGGGCGCGCAGGCCCTGCCGCAACAGCGCCTGGCTGAGGTGGAAGACCGAGGTGAGCGCGGTGCGCGGGTCGCTCCAGGCGTGCAGCACGGTGACGGGCGGGGCGTCGAGGCCGGCGAGGAGCGAAGCGTGGTCCTGGGCGGATTCGGCGCGTACGGTACGGCCGTCGCCGGCCACCTCGTACGCCTCGCCGGGCCGGACGCCGACGACGGGCGCGGCGCCGGTGTGCCGGCCGCGTACCCGCTCGGCGAGGGCGCCGTCGTCGTCGAAGACGAGCACGGGGCCGGTCAGCCACGAGGCGGGGCCCTCGGGGGCGGCGGCCGGCTCCCAGTCGGCGGTGTAGTGCACGACCTGCGGGGCGTCGGCGGAGTCGGGCTCCGGCGGCGCCGCGGCGAGGTCCGCCGGTGCCGTCGGGTCCGCCGGCGCCGGGGCCGCCGGGGCGGGGACGTCGTCGAGACTCAGCTCGTCCAGCAGGTAGGTGGCGAGGTCGTCGATGCACGGGTAGTCGAAGACCACTCCGGCGTACAGGACCAGGCCCAGCGCCTCTTCCAGCAGGTTGCCGAGGCGTACGGCCATGACCGAGTCCATGCCCAGCTCGAAGAAGCCGCGCTGCCGGTCCGGCGGGCTGTCGGGCGGGAACTCCAGCAGGCCGCCGAGGGTGTGCTGCATCCGCGCGGCCAGCAGGGTGTGGCGCTCGCTGGCGGGCGCGGCGGCCAGCGACGCCAGCAGGTCCGTCGCGGCGGCAGCCTCCGCCGCCGGGGCCGCCGCCGGGGCCGCCGGCTCCGGGGCGGTCCGCGGCGCGGGGACGGGGGCCGGCACGGCCGGTGCGGTCGGCCGTGCCGGGTTCGTGGCGCTCGGCTCCAGCCAGTAGCGCTCCTGCGAGAAGGGGTACGTCGGCAGCGACACCCGGCGTCCGCCGGTGGTCCTGGCCGCCCAGTCCGCCTCGCCGCCCGCCGCCCACAGCGCCGCGGCCTGCTCCGGCGCGGCGTCCGCGGGCACGGCGGGCGCGGCGCCGGACCGGCCGGGGCGGCGGCCGACGCTGACGTGCCCGTCGGCGTCGTCGCCGGCGGCCACGCGCGCGAACCGCTCGGCGGCCTCGGCGAGCGTACGGGCCGCGAACGCGGCGCGGTGCTCCATCGCCTCCCTGCCGTGCTGGAGCGTGTACGCGACGTCCGCGGGCCGCGGCGTCTCCGGGTCATCGGCGCCTGGCTCCGCGGGCAGCGCGCGCAGGAACGCCGCCATGCGGGCCGCGTACGCCCGCAGGTTCTCCGGCGTACGGGCGGACAGCGGGAAGACCAGCGGCCGGCCGGCGCCGGCGGCCGGGGCGGGCCGGGCCGGGGCCTCCTCCAGGATCAGGTGGACGTTGACCCCGCCGGCGCCGAAGGAGCTGACGCCGGCTCGGCGCGGCCCTGCGACTCCGCCGCCGGGCCCGGGCAGCACCGGCCGCTCCCAGGGCGCCCGTTCGCGCTGCACGGCGAACGGGGTGCTGTCGAGGTCGAGGTTCGGGTTGAGCTCCGGGGTGTGCAGCAGGGAGGGCACGAGCGTGCCGTGCCGCAACTGCAGGACCACCTTGGTGACCTGGGCGATGCCGGCCGCCGCCTCGGCGTGGCCCATGGTGGCCTTCACCGACCCGATGGCGCACGCCGGCCGGCCGTCGCGGCGGTGCGGGGCGACGGCGTCCGCGTACGCCTCGGTCAGGCCGCGGACCTCGATGGGGTCGCCGAGGCTGGTGCCGGTGCCGTGCGCCTCGACGTAGCCGATGGTGCCGGCGTCGACCCCGGCGTCGGCGAGTGCGGCGCGTACCAGCTCGGCCTGGGCGACGGGGTTGGGCACGCCGTAGCCGTAGGTGCGGCCGTCGCTGTTGACCGCCGAGCCCTTGATGACGGCGTGGATCCGGTCGCCGTCGGCCAGCGCCCGCTCCAGCGGCTTGAGGAGCACCGCGCCGACCGCCTCGGCCGGTACGTAGCCCGTGCCGCCCTCGGCGAAGGCGCGGCACCGGCCGTCCTCGGCGAGGAACCCGGCCTCGGCGAGCATCACGTACTTGCTCGGATGCAGCGACAGGTTCACCCCGCCGGCCAGCGCCATGGCGCACTCGCCGCGGCGGATGGCGGCGACGGCCAGGTGGACGGCGTAGAGGGAGGAGGAGCAGGCGGTGTCCAGGGTCAGGCTGGGGCCGCCGAGGTTGAGCAGGTGGGAGACGCGGTTGGCGATGGAGAAGGTCTGCGAGCCGACGATGCGCCAGACGCCCTCGTCCAGGTCGCTGCCCGCGTACATCTGGTAGTTGTTGTACGTCACCCCGGCGAAGACGCCCACCGAGCCGCGCTCGTCGCCGAGTCGGGGGTCCGCCAGCGAGGCGGGGGTGTAGCCGGCGTCCTCCAGGGTCTCCCAGGCGGTGGTGAGAAAGAGCCGCTCCTGCGGGTCGAGCAGCCGGGCGTCGCGCGGCGAGATGTGGAAGAACTGCGGGTCGAAGGCGTCGATGTCGTCCAGGAAACCGCCCCAGCGCGGCCACTTCTCGCCGAACCTCTCGCGTGCCAGCTCCGCGAAGCGGCGGTAGCCGGGGCGGTCGAGGGGGATCTCGTCCACGCAGTCGTCGCCGCTCAGCAGCCGCTCCCAGAAGTCCGCCAGCGTGGGGGCCTTGGGGTAACGGCCGCTGATGCCGACGATGGCGACGTCCCCGTTCCCGGCACCCGCGGGGACGGGCCGGGCGGCGGAGGCCGCAGGCGTCGTCGCGGCGCGCAGCTCCGTGGCGGGTATCACCGCGGCAGGCGTCGTCGCGGCAGGAATGGCCGCGGCGGGAACAGCCGCGGCGGGCAGGGTGCGTGCGCGGCCGGCCATGTGCCGGGCGAGCGAGTCGAGGTTCTTGTACGTGAAGAGCGTGGCGCTGTCGACCGGCCCGTAGTGCTCCTCCAGCCGTCGGCGCAGCTTCTCCACCAGCAGGGAGCTGAGCCCCAGGTCGTCGAAGCCGGCCCGGGGGTCGATCTCCTCCGGCCGCCACTTCAGCTCCTCGGCGAACAGCCGCACCAGGTGCGCCAGTACGGCGTCCTGCGTCGCTCCCGCACCGCTCGGCAGCGCGGCCGGCGCCGCGGCGGGGGCCAGGGCCGTGACCACGGGCGGCGCGGCGAGCGCCGGCTGCGCCCGGCCGGGGACGAGCGGGACGAGCGGCACGAGGTCCTGCGGGCGGATGCGGCGGCGCTCGAAGGGGTACGTCGGCAGGGGCGTGCGGCGCAGGGGACGGCCGCCGCGCAGCAGCGCCCAGTCGAAGTCCGCGCCGGCCGCCCAGAGCCGGGCCAGGGCCGCGGTCTTGCCCGCGGCGGCGAGGGCGTCGAGGTACGTGCTGCCCTCGGGGCCGGCGAGCAGCGCGCGGGACAGGTCCGCGGCGCCGGCGGCCTGCCCGCTCCACCAGGTGTCGCCCTGGCCCTCGCCGCGCAGGAAGTGCACCAGCGCGTCGTACAGTTCGTCGGCGTCGGCCGCGACGACCGCGAGCCGTGCCGCCATCGGCTCCCGGCCGAGCTGGAGGCTGTCGGCGAGCGCGGTGAGCGCGAAGTCGGCGGTGCCCTCTGCGGGCGCGTGCAGGTCGAGGTGGCGGGCCAGCTCGCGGGCGTAGTCGCGCAGCGCCTCGGGCGTACGGGCCGACAGCGGGATCAGCAGCGGAGCGCTCGGCGCCTCGTCGGCGGCGGGCTCGTGCGCGTACTCCTCCAGCACGACGTGCGCGTTGCTGCCGCCGAATCCGAAGGAGCTGACGCCGCAGCGGCGGGGGGTGGCGGGGCCGTCCTGCGGGGTGGGCCGCGGCCAGTCGCCGGCGCGGTCGCCGATGCGGAAGGGGCTGCCGTCCAGGCGGATGTACGGGTTGAGCTTCTCGAAGTGGCGCAGGGCGGGCAGCTTCCCGTACCGCAGCGCCTGCACCATCGTGACCAGGCCGGCCAGTCCGGCTGCCGCCTCCAGGTGCCCGATGGCGGTCTTGACCGAGCCGAGGGTGCAGTGCGGCGCCGCCGGGGCGTCGTGGCCCCAGGCCGCGTAGAGGCGGGCGAACGCCTGCTTGAGCCCCTCGATCTCGATGGGGTCGCCGAGGCTGGTGCCGGTGCCGTGGGTCTCCACGTGGGTCGCGGTCGCCGGGTCGAGTCCGGCGGCGCGCCAGGCGTCGACGATGACGTCGGCCTGCGCCTCGGGGCTGGGTGCGGTCAGCGAGGCGGCGCGGCCGGAGTGGCCGACCGCGCTGCCGCGTATCACGGCGTGGATGTGGTCGCCGTCGGCCTCGGCGGCGGCCAGCGGCTTGAGTACGACGGCGACGACGCCCTCCCCGCGTACGTAGCCGTCGGCGGACTGGTCGAAGGTCTTGCAGTGGCCGTCCGGGGCGAGCATCCCGGCCAGCTCGAAGCACTCGAACGGGGTGGGGCTGAGCATGAGGTTCACGCCGCCGGCGATGGCGAGCCCGCACTCACCGGCGCGCAGGCTGCGGATCGCGCGGTGCACGGCGACGAGCGAGGAGGAGCATGCGGTGTCGATCGCCTCGCTGGGGCCGCGCAGGTCGAGCTGGTACGAGACCCGGTTGGGCAGCACGGCGTGGGAGAGCCCGGTGGCGGTGTGCGCCTGGGGGCCCGCGGTGCTGTGGCCCAGCACCTCGGCGTAGTCCATCGAGCTGAGCCCGACGAACAGGCCGGTGCGGCTGCCGGCGAGGGCGTCGGGGCGGCGGCCCGAGTCCTCGACGGCCTTCCACACGGTCTGCAGGAAGAGCCGCTGGTGGGGGTCCATCAGCTCGGCCTCGTGCGGCGAGATGCCGAAGAACGAGCAGTCGAACGCATCGACGTCGTCGAGGAACGCGCCCCGGGCGCGGGCGGCGCGCTCGGGTCCGGCCCAGTCGCGCCAGCGGCCCTCGGGCACCGGGGTGACGAGTTCGTCGCCGGCCAGGAGGCGCTGCCAGAAGCCCTCCAGGTCCGCCGCCCCGGGCAGGACGGCACTGAGGCCGACGACGGCGACGGGGTACGGGTCCGGCAGCGGGGCGTCGTCCTCGGGTGCGCGGCCGGCGCCGCGGAAGACGGTGCGCGGGGTGTCGTCGCCGGCGTCGGGGTAGCGGGCGGAGACGAGGTCGTGGTGCTCGGTCAGCAGGTGGCGCGCGAACGCCTCCAGGGTGAAGTGCTCGAAGAACACCGACGGGGTGAGGTCGACGCCGAGGTCCCGGCGCAGCAGGTCGGCGAACTCGATCAGCCGGATCGAGTCGAAGCCCAGCTCGCTCAGCTCCGTCTCGCCGCGGACGACGGCGGGTTCGACCTTCAGCACCTGCGCGACGGTGGTGCGCAGGTCCTTCAGGAGTGCCTGGTGCAGTTGGACGGCCGGGGTGCCCGCGGGCCGGGCGCGGTCGCGCTCGGGGCGCCGCAGCCGCAGTTCGCCGCCGGTGTCCTCCGCCGGGTGGGGAGCCGGCGCGGCCTTCGCCGCTTCCGCCGCCTGAAGGGCACGGCGCTCCTCGTCGCGCCGGGTGGCCTTGATCAGCCCGCGCATGGCCCGGCCGGGCCCGACGGGTTTGATGTCCGCGACCCCCAGCGCGATGAGGTAGCGGACGGTGTCGGTCCAGCGCACCGGGTGGTCGAGCTGGCGCACCAGGGCGGCGGCGACGTCGTCCGCGTACGGCAGGGCGGTCACGTTCGAGATGACGGGCACACGGGGCGGCGCGAGGGTGAAGCCGGTCAGGAACTCGGCGAACTCCCCCTGGATCTGCGACATGTACGGGGAGTGGAACGCGCCGCTGACGCGCAGCACGGTGAACAGGCCCGCGCCGGCCTCCTCGAAGGCGGCGCGGGCGCCCGCCACGTCCTCGCGCGGGCCGGCGACGACGATCTGCGTGGGGTTGTTGTAGTTGGCGATCGACAGGTTCTCCAGGCCCGGGCGGGCCAGGAGTCCGGCGACCTGCTCCGCCGTCAGCCCGACGACCGCGGCCATGCCGCCGTCGGCCACCCGCGACATGAGTTCACCGCGCTTGGCGACCAGCCGCAGCCCGGTGGCGAAGTCGAAGGCCCCGGCGGCATGCAGAGCGTTGTACTCGCCGAGGCTGTGGCCGGCGAGATAGTCGGGCTCCGTGCCGCCGTCGGCGCGGTGGGCCAGGTGGCTCAGTGCGTTGACGACGAAGAGCGCGGGCTGCGTGTACTCGGTGTTCTGCAGCCGCCCGCCGGCGTCGTCGCGGCACAGCTCCTCGATCGAATAGCCGAGTATCTCGTCCGCACGGGCGACTTCCTCCGGGAACCTGCCGAAGAGCTGCGCACCCATCCCTTTGTGCTGCGAACCCTGACCTGGGAATGCGAGCGCAAACATCTCGAGTCGTTCCTTCAGTATGCGTCGGTGAAATCCCGGTTCGGGACCGCGGGTACTTTATGGCCACGCTGCCCTGGCTGCGCAGCACTATTCTGCCGTTACATCGTGATTGAGCGGACTAAGAGAGCTCTAGTGGCCCGCTAAAGCCTGGACCTGGGAATACCCGACTTGACGCGGCAGTTGCCCGCCGCCCATCATGACCCTACCTCAGCCAGCCCATAAAATGCCGCGACCGCGGCAGTCAATTCGGGGGTATGGAATGACAATTGCCGTTTCGACGACCGACGAAATCCACGGGGACCGCGCGGGATTTCAGCCCGACGCGGATCCGGCCCCGGTCGCGATGACGTCGGCGGCCACCATCGGTGCGGCACTGCTCGAGCTGGCGGACGGCGACCCCGACCGTCCGCTGGCGTACGTCGAAGGCTCCGGGGATCCGGTCCGGCTGACCGCGGCGGAGCTCGCCGAGCGCGCGGGTGCCGCCGCGACGACCCTCGCAGAGCACGGCGTGCGGCGCGGCGACCGCGTCGGTGTCTGCATGGACACCAGCGCCGACGCCTACGCCACGCTGCACGGCTGCTTCCTGCTGGGCGCCATCCCGTTCGTCAGCGAGCCGCCGCTGGCGACGATGCGCCGGCAGCGCTGGGCCGACCGGCTCCGGCTGCTGATCAGCCGCGCGGAGCCGCGCGCCGTGGTCGTCGCGCCGGAGTTCCTCGAGGCCGTGACCGAGCCGTGCAAGGAAGCGGGTGTCGCGATCGTCGAACCGCCCTTCGAGGGCGGCCTGGACCTGGCCACCGCACAGGCCAAGCCCGACGACATCGCGCTGCTGCAGTTCACCTCCGGCACCACGGGCGACAGCCGCGGCGTGACGCTGACCCACGAGTCGATTTTCGCCAACGCCACGGCCATCGGCGAGCGCTGCTACCGCCGCGGCGACCTCATCGTGAGCTGGCTGCCGATGCACCACGACATGGGCCTGATCGGGCTGAACCTCGCCCCGCTGCTGCACGGGCTGCCGGTGGCGAGCATGCCGCCGATGTCGTTCGCGGTACGGCCCGAGCGGTGGCTGTGGGCGATGCACCGCTACCGGGGCACGTTCACCTCGGCGCCCAACTTCGCGTACCGCATGTGCGCCTCGAACATCCCCGACGCCAAGCTCGCGGGCCTCGACCTGAGCGCCTGGCGGGTCGCCGGCAACGGCGCGGAGGTCGTCCAGGCGGGCACCCTGCGGCTGTTCGCCGAGCGCATGGCCGCGTACGGCTACCGCGAGCACGCGATGATGCCCTGCTACGGCATGGCGGAGATCACCCTCGCCGCCACCATGTGCGTACCCGGCGAGCCGCTGACGACGCTGACCGTCAGCCGCGACCGGCTGGCCGCCGACGGCGAGGCTGTGGCGGCCCAGCCCGGCGCCGCCGACGCGCAGGAGCTGGTCTCCTCCGGCACCCCGCTGACGGGGATGGAACTGCGCGTCGTGGACGACGCGGGCGCCGACCTGCCGGACCGCAAGCAGGGCACCATCCTGCTGCGTACCGCCTCGATGATGTCCGGCTACTACCGCCAGCCCGAGGAGACCGCGAAGGTCCTGGGCGACGACGGCTGGCTGAACACCGGCGACCAGGGCTTCACCGACACCGGGCAGACGTACGTCACCGGCCGCATCAAGGACGTCGTCATCATCGCCGGGTCCAACTACCACCCGTACGCCTTCGAGTCGGCCGCCGCGGCGGTGGAGGGGCTGCGGGCGAACGCCATCGCCGCGGTCGGCTGCCCCGACGAGGAGCGCAGTACGGAAGCGCTGGTGCTGGTGGTGGAGTCGAAGAGCCACGCGGACGCCGACGCCGTCGCGGAGATCCGCGAGGGCGTCATCCAGGCCGTCTCCGCCGAGACGGGACTGCGTCCCGACCGGGTGGAGGTGGTGCCGCGGGGCACGCTGCCGAAGACCCCGAGCGGCAAGCTCCAGCGGCGCCATGTGGTGGCCGCGCTCGTCAACGGCACACTCCCCACCAGCCACTGACACCGGCGCTGGAACACCGGCACGACGCCACGCCCCAGCAGGGGTCACGCACTCGGCCGGCCGGGCCGCGGGGAGCCGCCCAGCCGGCCGAGCAGCATGTCGTCGGCGTACGGGCCGTAGAGGCCGACGACGGTTTCCAGCTCCATCCCGGCCAGCGGTTCGATCGGCACCACATAGCGCCCGGTGACCAGGCCGACGAGCAGCGAGGCGACCAGCGCCGCGCGCAGTTCGGGGTCGGGGGCGGGGATGCGGCGGGCGAGGGGCAGCAGCAGTTCGCCGCCGGCGACCTCGCGGAAGAGCCGGGACGCCTCCGGGTGCTCCATCGCGGAGCGGAAGACCACGAGGAGCGAGGGACGGGTGGCGGCATCCTCCCAGCGGGTGAGGAAGCCGCGCAGCAGCCGGCTGCCGGGCCCGCCGGGGCCGGTGCCGTCCGCGGCGGGGTCGTCGGCGCTGTCGGTGTCGGCGACCTCGTCGAGCAGCCGGGGCAGTTCCGGCAGCAGTTCCCCGGCGCGCATCGTCTCCCGGATCACCGTGGAGAAGACGTTCTCCTTGCTGCCGAAGTGGTACATCACCAGCGCCGGGTCCACGCCGGCGCGGTCGGCGATGGCGCGCACGGTGGTGCCGCGGTAGCCGTGGCGGGCGAACAGCTCGACCGCGGCGAGCCGTATCAGCTCGCGGCGGTCCTGCCCGGCGTCCGGCAGCGGGTCGGCCGGCCGGTCTGTGGGCGCGTCGTGCCGCGCCATCAGGCCGTCCGGCCCGCAGCGGCCGGGGCCGGAGCCACGGCGGCCTGGGGCACGATGACCATCAGCGGACGGAAGGGCTTGATCCGCTCCCTCACCAGCGTGAGGAGCCAGGCGGCAGCCGCCCACAGCAGCAGCGTGAGCAGCGGTCCGCCGATGGCGTTGCCGTCGAAGTACAGCACGCGGCGCAGCAGCGTGACCGCGCTGCCCATGGGCAGGTACTCCGAGACGGCGCCGTAGAAGGCGGGCTGGAAGTGCGGGTCGACGACGCCGCCGGAGGAGGCGAGGCCGAGCGGGAGGACGAGCAGCGCGCCGACGGCGATGCCGAGCGCGCCCAGGAGCGCCTGGCAGGCGGCGACGACGCCGACGACGGTCAGCGACAGCAGCGTGGTGATGCCCAGCAGTTCGAGGAAGTGGCCCTCCAGGGTGCCGGTGACCGGCCCGGCGAAGAGCGCGCCGGCCAGACCGGCGAGGACCGCGTAGCCCACGCAGATGAGCCAGCGCCTGGCGGCCGGTGCGTGGGCGGCGACCAGGCTCAGGAGGAGCTGGAAGATCAGTGCGCCGATGGTGAGGGCGACGCACAGCAGCACGGCGCTGACCCCGCGGGAGTCGTTCTCGGGCAGCGGCGCGACGTCGTCGACCCGCGGCGGGGTGCCGAGTTGCTCGGTCAGTTGCTCGTACGCGGTCGTGGCCGCGGTCGTCGGGGGGTCGCCGGCGGCGCTCGCGATGAGCAGGCCGGGCGGCTCCTTCGGCGACGGTCCGACGACGATGGCGCCGAGCACGTCCTGCTCGCGCAGGGCGGTGCGGGCCTCGGCCTCGTCCGCGTACCGCGTGACCGCGAAGACACCGGGGGCGGCGGCGTCGAGCTGCGCTTCGACCTGCGCGACGGCCGGGCCGGGGCCGGCCAGGCCGAGCGGCATGTCGCTGGGGGTGGGGTTGCGCAGCCCGGGCATCATCAGCCCGGCGAACGCGAGGACGAGGAAGAGCCCGACCACCAGGGGACCGAACAGCACGCCGTTGCCGCCGGAGGGGCCGGCTGGCGTAGGTGGCCCGGTCTGCGCCGGGCCGTCGGGGGACTCTGTGGCCGGTGTGGTCACGATCTGCTCCTTGCCACTCGCAAACAGAACACTTCTGTTCAACGGACGTTGAGGATCCAGTCTGGCGCGGCTCCGGCAGCGCCCGCAACTCCCCCCGGCGCACTCGCGGTTCACCTCACGGAAAGAGCAGCTCGGCGGCCTTTTGGCGGGAATTTAGGTGGTGGCACCAGCCTGTCGGCGCACGCCTGACGCGCGGTTTCCGACGGATATCGCGGTCATGCCCTTGACAACTCCGTTCCACCGTCGCCGAATGATCGAATGGGCCTGATGCACGGAAGACTGCTGGCCGTCAGCGACCTTCACGTCGCCTACCGGGAGAACCGCGACATCACCGCCGGGCTGCGCCCCACCGCGCCCGGTGACTGGCTGATCGTCGCCGGCGACGTCGGCGAGCGCGTCTCGGACATCGAGTGGGCTCTCGGGCTGCTCAGCGAGCGGTTCGCCAAGGTCGTCTGGGTGCCGGGCAACCACGAGCTGTGGACGCACCCCGACGACCCGGTGACGCTGCGCGGCGAGGAGCGCTACCGGCACCTGGTCGGCATCTGCCGCCGCCTGGGCGTCGTGACCCCCGAGGACCCCTATCCCGTCTGGCGCGGGGAGGGCGGCCCGGTGACGGTCGCGCCGCTGTTCGTGCTCTACGACTACTCGTTCCGCGCGCCGGGCGCGGCGACCAAGGAGGAGTCGCTGCGCTTGGCCCACGAGGCCGGCGTCGTCTGCACCGACGAGTACTTCCTCCACCCCGACCCGCACGAGTCGCGCGACGCCTGGTGCCGGGAGCGGGTGGCCCTGACCGAGCGGCGGCTCGCGGAAGCCGACCCGGCGCACCCCACGGTGCTGGTCAACCACTGGCCGCTGGTGCGCCAGCCCACCGACGTCCTGCGCTATCCGGAGTTCGCGCAGTGGTGCGGGACCACGCTGACCGCCGACTGGCACCACCGTTTCCGCGCCGCCGCCGTCGTCTACGGGCATCTGCACATACCCCGCGTCACCTGGTACGACGGGGTCAAGTTCACCGAGGTCTCGATCGGTTACCCGCGGGAGTGGAAGCGCCGCCCGCCGCGCGAGCCGCTGCGCACGGTCCTGCCCCCGCCGGCGACGGCCGCGCTGACTTCCCCGGCTGTCCAGGCTGTCCCGGTTGACGTGACGGCCCTGGCGGCGCAGCCGCAGCAGGCCGCGGCTGCCGAACCGGCCCTGCTGCTCCGCGAACTCCTGCCCGGCGCGGTCGCCGCGGCCGAGACGTACACCGACCCGCCCGAGCCCCCGGCAGAGCGGCTGTACCCCGAGGAGGCCGAGGCCGTCGCCCGGGCCGTACCGCACCGGCAGGCGGAGTTCGCCACCGTACGGCAGTGCGCGCGCCGTGCCCTGGGCACCCTCGGCGTCGAACCGGCGCCGCTGCTCCCCGGCCGCCGCGGCGCTCCGCAGTGGCCCGCCGGTGTCGTCGGCTCCATGACGCACTGCGCCGGCTACCGGGCCGCCGCCGTGGCCCGCCGCGGCGGGGACCCCGGCGGCGATCCCCGCGGCATCCTCGGCGTCGGCATCGACGCCGAGCCCAACGAGCGGCTCAAGGACGACCTCCTGGAGGCCATCGCCCTTCCCGAGGAGCAGGAGCAGGTACGCGCCCGGCTGCGCGGCACGGCCGGCGTCTGCTGGGACCGGCTGCTGTTCAGCGCCAAGGAGTCGGTCTTCAAGGTCTGGTATCCGCTGACCAGCAGGGAGCTGGACTTCCACGAGGCCAGCATCGACATGGACCCGGAGAAGGGGACCTTCACCGCCCGGATACTCGTCCACGCGCCCACCGTCGACGGCACCTCCCTGGCGCGCATGACCGGCCGCTGGCTGTGCCGCAGAGGCCTGCTCGTCACCGCGGTGGCGCTGACCGCGGGAGCCGGCGGGCGGGCCGGGGACGGCGGGTAGGTGCGGTCGGAACGGGGGCGGGCCACGTGGCAGGCCGGGTGTCCCGGTCCTTACCGTACGCGCCGGGCGACGGCGTGAGCACGGTGGGCAGGGAGCGGATGGTGGGCGTCCTGTACGACGAGGGGTCGGCCGGCGCCGCGGAGGTCGCCGCTGCCGCGCGCGGCTGCGGTGCGGAGCTGTTCCTCGTCGTGGACCGGGCCTCGGACCATGTACGGGAGCTGCTGCCGGTGCTGCGGCGGCGGTTCACGCTGTGCGACATCACCGGGCTGAACGTGCAGGACGCGGCGCGCGCGGTGGCCGGGTTCGTACCGGACGGGCTGCTGACGTTCAGCGAGCAGCGGATGGAGATCACCTCCGCGATCGCGGCGGACCTCGGCATCCCGTACTGGCACTCCCCCGCGGTCACCGGGCGGCTGGTGGACAAGCTGCAGCAGCGCAGGACGTTCGCCCAGGCGGGCCTGGACGACCTGCCGTTCGCACCGGTGGCCGACATCGCGGACCTCGACGCCGCGCTGGACGCGGTGGGCCTGCCCGCGGTGCTGAAGCCGCGGCGCGGCGCCGGCAGCCGGCTCGTACACCGGCTCGACAGCGTCTCCGGGGCACGCGCCGCCGTGGCGGCGTGCGCGGACGCGGCGCCCGGCGCGGACCTGCTGGTCGAGGCGCTGCTCCCGGGCTCCTCGGCGGCGGCCGGGCCGCAGTGGGGCGACTACGTCTCCGTGGAGACCGCCGTGCACCGCAAGGAGTGCCAACCGCTCTGCGTGACGGGGAAGTTCCCCCTGGTCGAGCCGTTCCGGGAGCGGGGCTCCTTCGTCCCGCACACCCTCGACGCGCCGCTGGCGGAGCGCGCGGAGGACCTGGCGGAGGCGGCGATAGAGGCTCTGGACATCAGCGACGGGATCGTGCACACGGAGCTGAAGCTCACCGCGGACGGGCCGCGGCTGATCGAGGTCAACGGCCGCCTCGGCGGCCTCGTCGGCGACATCGTGCGGCGCGGGTCCGGCTTCGACATGGTGACGGCGGCGATACGGCTGGCGCTGGGGCTGCCCGTGCCGGACACGCCGCGGTTCGAGCAGGTCACGTACCGGTACACGCTGCTGCCGGCGGTCCGCGTGACCGCTGCCGCGCCACCCGGAGGCACGCCGGACCTGTCCGCCCGGCTCGACGCCCTGCGCCACCTGCCCGGCGTCGACCTCGCCGACGTGCCCACCGGCGCCACGCCACCGCGCGACCCCCGGGACGGGGCGGGAGGGCGCCTCGGGCATCTGCACGGACGTACCGCGGACCACGCCGAACTCGCCCGGCTGGCAACGGCGATCGACGAGCTGTGCCGCCCCGTCCTCGGCGTCGTGTGACCCGCCGCGGCCGGGGACCCCTACCGGCGGGGGCGGGATACAACAACAGGATGAAGCGAACGGTGATTCCGGCAGCGGCGGTCGTCCTGGCCCTGGTGGGCGGCTGTGCCGGGGAGGCGAGCAGTTGCGACGCCGCATACCGGCTGTCCGACGTGAAGGGCACGAAGCGGCCGGTGCGCATCGAGCCGAGCACGCACCACCCGGGGCTGCTCGACCGCGAGCTGGAAAAGGCCCTGCCGTCGCCGGACTTCGAGGCGGAGACGAACGAGAAGGTGCTCAACCATCTGCGCCAGGAGACCGTGCGGATGGCCGGCGTCATGGGCGAGACCGGCCCCGGCCGGTGCGCGGGCGAGGTCGACCGGCCGCGCGGCGAGACCGTCCGCTGCACCGTGACGTACGAGGGCGTGACCGTGCCCTGGCTGGTGACGAGCAAGGGCACGACGTCGGGCAGCGCGGGCGCGTTCAGCCAGGACTTCGTCTACACCGCCCGGCCGCTGAAGAGCGTGCACACCGCCCGGTCCGTCTACGACCGGTACGCCTGGGAGACGGGCAAGAACGGCACGACACAGGGCCCGCTGGCCCCCGTCGACCCCCGGTGCGACCGGCTGCCGGAGGTGTTCCTCGCCGAGCCCGGCGAGGAGACCGGCTACTACTGCCAGGACGTCTCGGTGACCTGCACCGACGACGTCCAGCACCTGGAGTGGGGCGACCATCCCATCCGGGCCGAGAAGAACGGCGACCTGTCGTTCCTCGCCTGAGGAACGCCGCCGGGCGGGCGCGGGGGCACGGTGGCGCGGTGGTGCGGAAGACCGCCGTCGCCGGCCGCGCCACCGTGCCCGCGGCTTCAGGAGTGGAGCGTCCACTTCTGGTTCGCGGCGCCGGTGCAGGTCCACAGTTGGGTCGGGGTCCCGTTCGCCGTCGCGCCGTCCACCGCGTCCAGGCACTTGTCCGCGGGCAGGTTGACGATGTCGTGGGTGGCGGAGTTGTACGACCAGCGCTGGGCGCCTGTGCCGTTGCAGTCCCATATCTGCACCCGGGTGCCGTTGGCGGTACCGGCGGCGGCTGCGTCGAGGCACTTGCCGAGGGCCCGGATCGTGCCGTCGGTGCCGACCGTCCAGTGCTGCGCGGCGGTGCCGTTGCAGTCGTAGAGCTGGACGGCGGCGCCGTTGGCGGTGCTCGCGCCGGCCACGTCGAGGCACTTGCCGGCCGGGCCGGTGAACGTACCGGAGGTACCGCCGCCGCCGTCGGAGGTGCTGACGCGCACGTAGTCGACGACGAGCTGCTGCGGGAAGGAGGTGCTGCCGTCGGGGTCGCCCGGCCAGTAGCCGCCGACCGCGAGGTTCAGGATGAGGAAGAACGGCTTGTTGAACACCCATTCGCGCCCGCCGAGGTCCGCGGGGGTGCGCCGCTGGTAGACGTTGCCGTCGACCGACCACGTGATCTCGTTCGGCGCCCAGTCCACGGCGAAGGTGTGGAAGGCGTCCGCGAACTGCTGCCCGCCGGGCAGCGTGTACCCGCCGCCGATGCCGCCGGAGCCGGAGTACCCCGGGCCGTGCAGGGTGCCGTGGACGGTGCTCGGCTCGAAGCCGACGTTCTCCATCACGTCGATCTCGCCGCTTGCGGGCCAGCCGACCTGGCCGATGTCGTTGCCGAGCATCCAGAACGCCGGCCACATGCCCTGTCCGCGCGGGAGTTTCATCCGGGTCTCGACGTGGCCGTAGGTGGTGGTGAAGCGGCCGGAGGTGTTGAGCCGGGCGGAAGTGTACTCGCACCGGCCGTACCAGCACTGGTAGTTGCCGGGGTTCTCCCGGCGGGCGGTGATGACCAGGTTGCCCTGGCCGTCGAGCGCGGCGTTGGCGTTGCCCGCGGTGTAGTACTGCCGCTCGTGGTTGTTGACGTTGTCGCCGGTCTCGATCAGCCACTTGCCGCTGTTGACCGCCGAGCCGGCCGGGCCGTCGAAGTTGTCCTCGAACGTGACGGCGTAGGGCGCGGCGCCAGCCGTCCCGTCCGGCTCGGGGGCCGGGGGCGGGGCCGCGCCGGCGGTGGCGGGCAGCGGGACGGCCAGCACGGCGGCGACGGCCGTGGCGACGAGCACGGCCTTGCGGAGCGGATTTCTGCGTCTGCGTAGGAACATGGAAGCTCACCTCGATGCGTGGAGGGGTCGAGCGTGGAGCATGGTCCATACCATTGCGCGAGGTGAGTGAACTCCCTTCACGTCATGCAGTCAATGGGTCCGGAAGGCACTCGCGGTGTTCAACTTCCCAAGGGCCGGCCGGGGCTCCCGGTCAGCCCCCCGCGAGGCCGGCCAGGACGTCGGCGGCGGGTCCGGGGTGCACCAGCCAGCGCAGGTGGCTGCCGGACAGGGTGTGCACGTCGAACGGGTTGCCGGGGGTGAGCGCGTCGGCCTCGCGGATCAGCCGGTCCTGGATGGCGGGCGGCACGCTGGCGTCGTCCGCCAGCCGCACGTAACTGCGCGGGATCCGGCCCCAGGTGGCCGCCTGCGCCCGGTCCGCGGACGAGCCGACGTCCAGGTTCTCGTCGGGCTGGAAGGTGTTGAGAACGGTCCGGAACTCGTCGTCGGTGAGGTCGGCGGCGAACGCCTGCCGGAAGGAGGCCAGCGCCTCGGGGTCCGCCGTGCGGAAGTTGGTACGGATCAGGCCGAGCGCGGCCGGGTCCCCGACGCCGGCGCGGGCGAGGCCGGCCACGTCCACGCCGGCCATCTCCGGCTCGCCGTAGTAGTCGCCCACGTCGAGGTCGACCGGGCACCAGGCGGAGACGTAGACGATCCGGTCGAACAGGTCGGGGCGGGCGTTGCTGGCGGCGGTGGCGGTGATGCCGCCGCGGCTGTGCGCGACGACGACCGTCGGCCCGTGGCGCTTCGCCCGCTCCAGCACGCCGACGAGGTGGGCCGCGTTGTCGGCGAGCGTGACGCCCTTGATCGCGCCGGGCGCGGTAGCGAGCCCGTCGGGGTCCTGCGGGGCCTGATAGGCCGCGGGGAACGTGGCGGCGAATCCGTGGCCCGGCAGGTCGACGGCGAGGGAACGGTGTCCGCGCAAGGCGAGTTCCGCCTGCAGCGGCGCGAAGGAGAAGGAGTTCGCGAACGACCCGTGGACGAGGACGAAGGTTGGTGTGAGGTGCATGGTGCCACCCTCACACAGGGCGGCCGGGCCGCCCCGTGGCCGGGAAGTCGCCTTCCCGGCCACGGGATGTGCCGTGCGTGCGGTCCGGTGCTCAGGGCGCGTCGACGATGATGCGTCCGTCCATCGGGGTGAAGCCCGCGGCACCGAAGCCGTAGTTGGCCTCCACCTGCGCCTGCTCGGCCTCGTTCGGCACGGGGTTGGTGCAGTCCACGCCGGCGGTGGAGCCGGACATCAGCGACGAGCACGGGCCGGGCTTCATGTCGGGCAGCCCGAGGCTGTGGCCCAGTTCGTGCGCGGCGATGCGAGTGGTGTCGTAGCCCTCGTTGACCGCCTGGCGGCCGAACCAGACCGTGGCGCTCCCGCCGGGGCGGACCGGGCCGAGGGTGGCCCGCGGCCAGCCGTCGTCAGCGATGATCCGGATCTCCGCACGGGTGCCCGCCGGAGCCTTCACGAGTTGCACGTTCTCCACGGTGGAATTCCACTGTTCGGCGCCCGCGGCGACGGCGCTCTGGAATTCGCCGGCCTGGCTGTCGTCGTAGTACAGCGTGGTGGCGGCCGTACGCTCCGGTGCGGGAGCGGGTGCGGCGGTGGCCCCGGGGGCCGAGGACAGGGTGACGATTGCGGCAGCGGCCATAATGCCGATACCCAGCTTTCGCAGCATGCGGGGAGCCCTCCTCTTGGTGTGAGAATCGAGCACTACTGCGCGGACCCTGGTAAGGGTCGGCCCGAGTGTAGGAGGGCGCTCCGGGGCCCACAAGGGGCGGCAATTGCCGGAGATTTCACCTTCTTACGGCATCTCGGCGCCGCCCGCGATAATCCGCGGAGCGGCGTACACGGCCGATTTCGTACGGGCGGAATCCGGCCGCGCGCCCGCGGTCATTCTTCCGGTGTAGCCGGGAAGTTGAGACGGATTGCGTCTTCCGGCCGATCCGCCGCGCCGGACGTCTTGCCAGACTGCCCCGGTACGCTGACCGCGGGCGGGCGGGGCCCGCGGTCCCCGCGAGGATTGCCGTGGAGGGGCCGTGGGCACGCAGGCAGGACCCGGCGGGGCGGACCGGCCCCCGCGGGTGGTGATCGCCGACGACCAGGCGCTCGTGCGCACCGGCTTCCGGATGATCCTCGCCGCGGACGGCATCGAGGTCGTCGGCGAGGCGGCCGACGGCGAGGAGGCGGTGGCCGCCGTCCGCCGCGCCCTGCCCGACGTGGTGCTGATGGACATCCGGATGCCGGGCATGGACGGCCTGGAGGCCACCCGCCGCATCCTCGGCGCGGACAGCGGAACGCCGGGGCCGGGGCCGGGCGCGCCGCGGGTCATCATCCTGACCACGTACGACCTCGACCAGTACGTGTACGCGGCGCTCGGCGCCGGCGCCAGCGGCTTCCTGCTCAAGGACGTCACCCCCGAGCATCTGGCCGCCGCCGTCCGCCTGGTGCGCTCCGGCGACGCGCTGCTGGCGCCGGCCATCACCCGCCGCCTCGTGGAGCGCTTCGCCACCCGCGACGACGGTGCGGCCCGGCTGCACCGCGACCTGTCCGCGCTGACCCGGCGCGAGCTGGAGGTGCTGCAGGCCCTGGCGCGCGGGCACAGCAACGCGGAGCTGGCCGCCCGGTTCCAGCTCAGCGAGGCGACGGTGAAGACGCACGTGGCGCGCATCCTCGCCAAGCTCCGGCTCCGCGACCGCGCCCAGGCCGTCATCGCCGCCTACGAAACGGGCCTGATCACCCCCGGCTCCCCGCAGCCCCCGGCCGGGCCGTGAGTCACCGCTGCACGAACACGCTGGGCGGCGGGCCGAGGTAGCTGTGGCGTACGCCGCCGGTGTCGACGACCAGCTTCTGCACCACCACCGTCGGGTCCACCATCCACAGCTTCAGCACGTGCACGCCCGGCCTGGTCACCCGGTGCTCCGTCACGGTGACGGCGGCGTTGTCGGAGGTGTTGCGCTCCCACTGGCGGTTCATCAGGCCGTCGTCGGCGCCCGTGACCCGCGTGACGTTCACCGTCTGCGGGGCGTCCTCGTCGAAGGCGAGGGCGTAGCGCAGCCCGTCGGGGGTGAGGACGCTGTTGCGCGGCGACAGGTACACGGCCGCGCGCAGGGTGCCGGTGGTGAACAGCGTCATCGTGTACTCCAGCCGCGGCCCCTGGCCGGCCGGCCGCGGGGCGGCCGTGACCGGGAACGGCGCCATGCCGCTGCCGGTGCGCCCGATCCCGGGGATGCGGCGCCAGCCGACGCCGGCGGAGGGGACGGCGCGGGTGTGGCGGTCGGCCTCCACCGAGACGCAGCCGCCCGCCTCGACGGATCCGGCGAGCGCGGAGTGGCGCACGGACGGGCGGTGCACGCCGGCGTGCACCTCCACGGTGCGGCCGGCGCCGCTGACCAGGATGGGCACGGTGGTGGTGCCCCGGGGGGCGCGGGCGAAGTCGACGCGCAGCCGGGCGCGGACCTGGGTGGTGACGCGCCCGCGGGGGCGGTCGAGGCGCAGCCAGGGCACGGCGGGCTCGATCTCGTAACCGAAGGGGGTGCGGCCCCGGTTGAAGACCTCGATGTACGGGGCGGGGCCGCTGTCGTAGGGGCTGACTGACGGCAGCACCGCGGGCTCGGGGGCGTCCGGCCACCACCTCTCGGAGCCCTCCACGGCCACGCCGAGCAGCGCGCCCGCGGCGGGGTCGATGCGCTGTCCGGCGGGGAAGACCTCGTCGGGCAGCGCCTCGTTGTCCTTCTCCGGCTGCTGCCAGGGGGCGTTGGGGCCGTAGCGCTCGACGTCGCCGTAGCCGATCTTCGGCTGGGTCTGGAAGCCCTGCCACTTCCCGCCGGAGAGTGTGTGGTTGTAGTAGTCGGCGAGCGCCTGGTCCTCGGCGAACAGGGCGTCGGTCTCGGCGGCGAGCTGGTTGGCGGCGGCGCGGCCCTGGGCGGCGTAGAGGAGGTTGGTGAACTCGGCGCGGCGCAGCGCGTAGACGACGGCGGTGCCGCGTACGGCGTAGCGGACGAGCTGGAAGTACGCCGCCCGGTCGGCGGGGTCGAGCCGGGCCTCGATGCGGTCCGCCGTACGCGCCAGCTCCTGCCATTCGTCGGTGACCCGGTCCAGCTCGCCGTAGTTGACGCGGCTGAAGGGCGTGGCCCGGTCGTCGTAGACGACGGCGGTGGAGTCGGTGGCGGGGTCCTTGGCCGGGTCGAGGGTGATGCGGCGGTTGAGCAGTTCGGGCTTGCGCCGGGCCTGGAGGCGGCCGTACTCGTTCAGGACCTGTGCGATCTCGGCGGCGTGCCGGGGGCCGAAGTTGTCGCCGGCGTAGCGGCGTTCCCACTCGGGCAGGTTCTCCGCCGGCCAGCGGTCGGGGTTCCAGGCGTAGTCCAGGAAGAACTGGGTGGGCAGCTCGTTGCCCTTCAGGTCGCCGACGTTGGCGACCCACAGGTTCCGGATGCCGTACGCGTACGTCTGGTGCAACTGCTCCCACGTGCTGGCGAGGTTGGCGGTGTCGACCCACTTGTAGTTGCGCCCGCCGCCGACGTAGTCGAAGTGGTAGTACAGCCCGTAGCCGCCGGAGCGCGGCGGCAGCGAGGCGTCCGGAACGCGCCGCAGATTGCCCCAGTTGTCGTCGGTGAAGACGACGGTGACGTCGTCGGGCGCCTGCATGCCGCTGTCCCAGTAGTGCTGGACCTCCTTGTACATGGTCCACACCTGCGGCACCGCGGTCGCGTCGCCCAGTTCCTCGGCGAGGATGGCGCGCTCGGTGGCGATGATGCGCTCCATCAGCTCGATGCCGTCGCCGTCTGGCAGCGAGGTGTCGCCGTTGCCGCGCATCCCGAGGGTCACCACGCCCTCGGAGCCCTCGGCGGCCAGCCGGCGGATGCCGTCGCGCCAGTAGCCGCGGATGGCGTCCTCGTTGCGTAAGAAGCTCCACTCGCCGGTGCCGCCGTACGGGTCGTGGCCCTCGGTGACGACGTTCCCGTCCTCGTCGCGCACGGCGGGGACGGCGTGCCGGTTCCACTCCTCGATGCCGCGCATCATGGGCGCCTCGTGCGAGGTGCCCATGACGATGCCGTACTCGGTGGCGGTGGCGTGGTTGGCGGGGTCGTCCTCGGCGAAGGCGCGGCCCCAGACGGCCGGCCACAGGTAGTTGGCCTTGAGCCGCAGCATGGCCTCGAAGACCTTGGCGAAGAAGGCGCTGTTGAAGCCGCCGGGGTGGCCCTCGGCGTGGCCGGCGCCGAAGAAGGCCGGGGCCCAGCGGCCCAGGGCGGGGTTCTCGTCGTTGATGAAGATGCCGCGGTACTTGACCCCCGGGGTGCCCTGCGAGAACCGGCCGGGCAGCACGTAGAGCGCGTCGTGGCGGCGGGGCGGGACGTCGGCCCAGAAGTGCCAGGGGGAGACGCCGATGCCGCGGGAGACGTCGTAGATGCCGAAGATGGTGCCGCGCTGGTCGCTGCCGGCGATGACGAAGGCGTGGTCGAGGCCGGGCAGGGGGTCGGCCACGACCTGCTGGAGCGAGGTCTCCCACCGGCCTTCAACGCCGGTCACGTCGAGCTTGCCGGCGGCGATCAGGCCGTCGATCAGCGGGCTGCGCCCGATGGTGCCGACGAGCACCGCGGTACGCCCCGACGGCGCGCGGCCCCGGGTGAGCGCGGGGCGTACGCCCGTGACCCGCTCCAGGTCCGTGCGCAGATCGCCCAGCGCGCGCAGTACGCCGGGGAAGTCGTCGCCGTCGGCCACCAGCGGCACGGCCCGGCCGCCGGCGACGAGCGGGAACCGGCCGCGACCCGGGCCGTGGGCGATGTACGCTCCGGGGTCCGTCGGCCGCGGCGGGTCCGGCTGCGGCGCCGCGGCGGCCGTGCCCGGCAGGGCGAGGACGCCGCCGGCGGTGGCGGAGAGCGCCCCGAGGCCCAGACCGGCGCCGAGGACGCGGCGCCTGCTGACGCCGTCGCCGGCCGCGTCCTCCGGTGGCGTCCCGCCGGCCGGGGAGCCGGACACGGAGGACGGGTCGTGCCGGGGGTCGTTGCTGTCCATACCGGGCCTTCCTTCGCCGGACCACCACCGGGCGAGCGGCAATATTTCGTAAAGCGTCGCGAATATTTCTGCGCAACCTAGGGTGAGGCCACAGGAAGGTCAAGACATCGCGCAGCGCCGGGCGGCGGGGCTACCATCCCGGCATGAGTGGTGCTGGAGTCCAGTTCGACGGCGAAGCCCCCGCAGCCGGCGGGGAGCCGCAGGCCACCGCCACGCTGGCGGCGATAGCGGAGGCCGCCGGGGTGTCGGCGTCGACCGTTTCGAAGGTCCTCAACGGCCGCTCCGACGTCTCCCCCGGCACCCGCGCCCGGGTCCAGGACCTGCTGCGCGAGCACGGCTACCGGCGGCGCGGCGGCGGCGCGCGCCAGTCTCCGCTGCTCGACCTCGTCTTCCACGAGCTGGAGAGCGCGTGGGCGATGGAGGTCATCCGGGGAGTGGAGAACGTGGCGCGGGCGGAGCGGCTGGGCGTGGTGCTCTCCGAGAGCGCCGGGCGGCTCACGCCGGGACAGACGTGGGTGGAGGACGTGCTCGCGCGCCGGCCGGCGGGCGCCATCCTGGTGCTGTCGGACCTCTCCGCCGACCAGCGGGCGCAGTTCACCGGGCGCGGCATCCCGTTCGTGGTGCTGGACCCGGCCGGCGACCTCGCCGAGGACGTGCCGTCCATCGGGGCCACCAACTGGCAGGGCGGGCTGGCCGCCACGCGCCACCTGGTGGGTCTGGGCCACCGCCGGATCGGCGTCGTGGGCGGGCCGCCGGCGATGATGTGCAGCCGGGCCCGTATCGACGGCTACCGCGCGGCGCTGGGCGTCGCGGGGCTGCCGGTGGACCCCGAGCTGATCCGCGAGGGCGACTTCCACCACGAGGCGGGCTACGCAGCCGGGCGCGAGCTGCTCGCCCTGCCCGACCGCCCCACCGCGGTGTTCACCGGCAACGACCTGCAGGCCCTCGGCCTGTACGAGGCTGCCCGCGAACGGGGCCTGCGCATCCCCGACGACCTCAGCGTCGTCGGCTTCGACGACCTGCCGGTGGCCCGCTGGATCGGCCCGCCGCTGACCACCGTGCGGCAGCCGCTGACGGAGATGGCGGAGGCGGCGGCCCGGCTGGTGCTCGACCTGGGCCGCGGCCACGAGCCGGTGACGCGCCGCGTCGAGCTGGCGACGAGTCTGGTCGTACGCAACAGCACGGCCCCGCCGCCCGGCGGCTGACGACGCCCCGAGGATTCCGAAACTTTCGAAGCGAGAACGCGCCGGCCCTCGCCCTCACACCCGCACGGCCGCCTTCTCCGGATCCGGCCCTGGCCCTGCCTCCGACTCCGGCTCCGGCTCCGGCCCGCGAGCGCCACCGGGGTCGTACGGGGCGGCCGGCACCGGCCGCGCAGGGGGCGCCGGCCTGCGGCGCCCCGGACTCACCGCGAGCGCGTAGCCGACGAGCACGCCGACCGACAGCACCACCAGCCGGCCCGCGGCCGGCGGGCTGTCCGGCGGCGGGTCGTAGCCCCCGTCCTCCAGGCCGGCCGCCTGCTCGAAGTGGTTGTACGCACCGGGGAAGAACACCTCGTCGAGCGCGTACAGCGCGGGAAACGCGGCCGGCCCCGCCAGCAGCGACCCCAGCGCCCACTGGTCGGAGTGGCGCGCCTCGTGCTCCGACAGCTTCCGCATCCGCGGCGACTGGGACTCGGCCCGCTGGTCGGTGAGGAAGACCGTGCCGTACATCGTGCCCGCGCGGGCGAACCCGTCGTCGAGGACGACCACCGTGGTGCCGTTCGCCGCGCAGTGGAACCTCTCGCCGCCCTCCCCCGCGGCGTACAGCAACGCGGCACCGGAGACGGGCGCGTTGAGCACCGTGCGGGCCGCCTGCCACACCCCGCCGCCCTCCCCGGCGGCCGGGCACGCCCGCGCCTGACCGCCGGGGCCGAGGAGGGCGAACGCGACGGCGAGCACCGCCTGGACCCCGGCGCCGCACAGGACGGCCCGCACCCGCAGCCGCGAGGGGCGTGCGCCACGCCGCGTGCCGACGGCCGCGAGGAGCAGGCCCGTCAGCCCGCCGCAGATCAGGCAGGCCGCCCACCAGAGCGCCCACGGGACCGCCCGGTACCCGACCGGTCCCGGCGGGGCCGGTCGGACGGCCGGGGCCGCCGGGGCGGCGGGCCGCTCCAGAGTCGCTGTGCCGGCCGCCATCCGTCACCCCTGTCCTCGCGCCGACGCACTGGGCCCTGCGCGCAGCCGCGGACCCGGCCACGGCCGAACCCCGCCGTCGCGCGGCGGGGTTCGGCAACCCGAGTCGTTGCATGCAGTCGCAGACAAGTTCTCAGATTACGGTACCGTAACGAATTGACGTCGAACTGGCCTCGAATTCCGGCCGCTTATGGCGGGAAGGGTGTGAATGGCTGAAGACGGGATCCGGCAGGTGATCCCCTACGGAACCGGGAGGGCGCTGATGGGCGGCGAGGACGAGAAGGAGCCCGCGTCGACGCCCGAGCCCGCCGCTATCGGCGCGGCCGAGCCCGCGGGCGGGGAGCCGGTGTGCTGGCTGGAACGCGTCTGCCCGGAGTGCGGGCGGCTGGCCGACACCGCACCCCCGGTCCGCTGCACCCGCTGCGGCACGCTGCTCACCGGCTGAAGCGGGGCCCGCGGGGCTGCGCGTCTATCTCCAGGAGCCTCCGGTCAGCACCACACCCAGAGCGGCCAGCCCCAGGACGACCCAGCCGAACCAGAGCCATCCGCTGCTGCCAACCGACACTGTGTACGCCGTGATGACCACGAGACCGGCCACGGTAGTCACGACCATGGCCTTCGCAGAACCGGGCTTGTCCATGCCGCCTCCAGCCGCCAGCCGGCGGCCGTCCCCGCGCGACCGCACGCAACCTGCCTCCATGGTCCCTCGCCGGGGACCGTGGCGATAGTCGAAGGAGCGCCGGGTGTCCGTCCGGCTACGGCTTGCGGCTGCCGAGCGAGGCCAGATAGGCGTTGTACGCGGCCAGCTCCTGGTCTCCGTCGCGGTCCGCGGTGCGGTCGCTGCGCTTGGCGCGGCGCTGCTCGGAGTTGTACCACTGGTACACCAGCGCGATGAGGACCAGCACCGAGGGGATCTCGCTGAATGCCCAGGCGATGCCGCCGGCGGACTGCTGGTCGTCCAAGGCGTCGATGCCGAGGGACGCGGGCGGGTTGGTGTAGACGTCCACCATGGGCTCGCTGCCCATCATCAGCGCGATGCCGAAGAAGGCGTGGAACGGCATGCCCGCGAAGAGCGTCAGAATCCGCATCACGTACGTGGGCCGGTTCGGCCCCGGGTCGACGCCCATGATCGGCCAGAAGAAGACGAGGCCCACGGCCAGGAAGTGGACCATCATCCCGACGTGCCCGGCCTCGCTCCCCATCAGCCAGTCGAAGAGCGGGGTGAAGTACAGCGCGTACAGGCTCGCGATGAACAGCGGGATCGTGAACACGGGGTGCGTGATCACCATCAGATAGCGGCTGTGCAGCAGCGAGACCACCGCGGAGCGGCTCCTGCCGGTCGGCAGGGCCCGCAGCAGGAGCGTCATGGGAGCGCCCAGGAGCAGCAGGATCGGCGAGAGCATGCTGATCACCATGTGCTGCACCATGTGCACGCTGAACATGACCATGCCGTAGTCGTTCAGGCCCGTGCACATGACCAGGACGACGGTCAGCACACCGGCCGTGAAGGCAACGGTCCGCCCCAGCGGCCAGTCGTCCCCGCGGCGGCGCAGCCGGAAGACCCCGTAGCCGTAGAGAGCGAGGGCCACCAGGGAGCCGATGAGGAAGACCGGCTCGCCGGTCCACTCCAGCCCGCGCCCCAGGGTGAATGGCGGAAGGTCCAGGTGGCCGCCGTGCCCGCCGTGGTCCATGTCGGTGCTGCTCCTCGTGCCGGTGATGCCCTGACTCAGGCTAGCCCCGGCCCGTCGCGGCCCGTCGCCGGGGTGCCCCGGAGAAGCGGGCCGCGTGCGGCGGCGTCAGCGGGAGGCGCTGGCGGCGGCGATGCGCTCGTTGCGCAGGGCCTCGTACCAGCGGTCGTCGACCGGTGCCAGGCCCGGGGACTCCAGCGCCAGCCTGATCAGCAGGTCGGCGATCTGCGGGTTGCGGGCGAGCACGGGGCCGTGCATGTACGTGCCGAAGACATTGCCGTTCCACGCGCCCTCGGTGCCGTCGCCGGTGCCGTTGCCGTGGCCGAAACGGACCCGGGCGAGCGGCTTGGCGGTCGGGCCGAGGTGGGTGACGCCCTGGTGGTTCTCGAAGCCGGTGAGCTGGGGCAGGCCGAGCTGCGGGTCGATGTCGGCGAGCACGTCGCCCACGCAGCGGCCGGCCTGGCCGCGCCCGCTGGTGACGTCGAGCAGGCCGAGGCCGGGCTCCTGCTGGTCCAGGTCGTTGATGAACTCGTGGCCGAGGATCTGGTAGCCGGCGCAGACGGAGAAGATGATCGCGCCGTTGCCGGCGGCCCGGTTGAGCCCGCCGTCGCGGCGCAGCCGCTCGGNGGCGAGCCGCTGCGGGCGGTCCTCGCCGCCGCCGATGAGGTAGATGTCGGCGGAGGCGGGCACGGGCTGGTCGGAGCGGACGTCGACGCGCGTGACGTCGTAGCCCCGCTGCCGGGCGCGGCGCTCGACGACGAGGGCGTTGCCCTGGTCGCCGTAGGTGGACAGCAGGTCGGGGTAGACCCAGACGACACGCAGGCTGTTGTCGTTCATCAGGCGGTCCTTTACGTCTCGTACGGGATGCTCTTATGGATGTCAAGCGGCGGTGGTGAGCTGTTCGGCAGTGGTGGTGGTGGTGTTGGCCGGGGTGGTCAGGACTTGGTAGATCTCGCGGGCGATGTACCGCTTGAGGCAGCGGATGATCTCCTTCTTGGACAGGCCGTCCTTGGTGCGCCGCTGCGTGTACTCCTTGGTTCGCTGGTCCCAGCGCAGGCGGCAGAGCACGATGCGGTAGAGCGCGGAGTTGGCCTGCCGGTCGCCGCCGCGGTTGAGGCGGTGGCGGTGGGTG
>NZ_JCANSZ010000059.1:0-44691 GCF_059570535.1 Streptomyces sp. CNP082 | reverse complement strand
ACACTGGCCACCGACACACCCGCGCTGCGGATCATCTCCGCCAGCGCCGCCGGCTCCACCCGCTCCTCACCGGCGGCAACCGCCAACGTCCCACCGGCCGCCAACGTGACCGCGACATCCAGCACCGCCGCGTCAAAGCTGAACGACGCGAACTGCAACGCCGTCACGCCCTCGGCGACNCCCAGGACCGGCCGCATCGCCTCCGCCAGATTCGCCACGCCTCCGTGCGGGACTGCCACCCCCTTCGGCCGGCCCGTGGAACCGGAGGTATAGATCACGTACGCCAACTGCTCCGGCTCCACGGCCGTATCCAGTGGCTCCGCCGGGTGGACGGCGATGTCCTCCGCGGCGTCGTCCAGCGACACCACGTGCCCCGCGGCTTCCGCCACCAACCCCGCATCGGCATCGGCCGCCAGCACGACCGTGGCCCCGCTGTCGGCGATCATGAACGCCCGGCGGTCCGCCGGGTACTCCGGATCCATCGGCACATACGCGCCCCCGGCCTTCCACACCGCGAGCATCGCCGCCACCATTTCCACACCACGTGGCAGACAGAGCCCCACCCGCGATTCCCGGCCCACACCGAGCCGCCGCACATACCGCGCCAACCGGTTCGCCCGCCGATCCAGCTCCCCGTACGACAGCGCCTCGGCCCCGCATCGCACGGCGCACACACCCGGAGTGCGCCGCACCCACTCCTCGAACCGGTCCAGCACCGAACCGGCGCTTCGCGAATCAGACATTCTGCGGGCTCCACTGGCTCAATCAAGCGACATCGGTCATGGCGATACGGACTACGCGACGCGTGCGCGCCCGCTGCCTGCGGTTGACGGGATCCGTGGGTCTAGCGCGGCCCCGGGCCGTGCAGGACGGGGCCGGGTCCGCCCATTCCGGGGCCGGGGCCCATTCCCGGCCCGGGGCCGATGAGTATTCCCTGCGGCGGGCCGTCCATCAGGGGCTCCAGCGTCGGTGCCGTTCCCGGCGCCGGCGTGTCGCCGTTCTTCGGCTGGCGGGAGAACTGGGTGCGGTACAACTCGGCGTAGAGGCCGTCGAGTTCGAGCAGTTCGTCGTGGGTGCCGTACTCGTGGACCTGGCCCTGGTCGACGACCAGGATCTGGTCCGCGTCCCGGATGGTGGACAGCCGGTGGGCGATCACCAGCGACGTCCTTCCGGTGAGTGCCGTCTTCAGGGCCCGCTGCAGCGCCGCCTCGGACTCGGAGTCCAGATGGGCGGTCGCCTCGTCGAGGACCACGATCGGCGGGGCCTTGAGCAGGAGCCGGGCCATGGCGATGCGCTGCTTCTCACCGCCGGACATCCGGTAGCCGCGATCCCCGACGAGGGTGTCGAGGCCGTCGGGCAGCGACTCGATCAGGCTCCAGATCTGGGCCGCTTCACAGGCTTCGATCATGTCCTTCTCGGTGGCGTCCGGGCGGGCGTAGTGGAGGTTCCGCCGGATGGTGGTGTGGAAGAGGTGGGCGTCCTGGGTGACCATGCCGACGGTGTCGCGGAGCGAGGCCAGGGTGAGGTCGCGGAGGTCGTGGCCGCCGATCCGGACGGCGCCCTCGCCCGGGTCGTAGAGCCGCGGCACCAGGTGGGTGATGGTCGTCTTGCCGGCGCCCGAGGGGCCGACGAGCGCCGTGAGCTTGCCCGCGGGGGCGGTGAACGTCAGGCCGCGCAGCGTCCACGAGTTGTCACCGGCCTGCGGTGCGGGACCGGCGAGGGACTCCAGGGAGGCGAGGGAGACGTCTGCCGCGGACGGGTAGCGGAAGGAGACTCCCGAGAACTCGATCGCCGGCGCACCCGCCGCTGCACCGGCGGCGGGCAGGGCACGGGCGTCCGGCTTCTCCTGGATGAGCGGCTTGAGGTCGAGGATCTCGAAGAGCCGGTCGAAGCTGACCAGGGCCATCAGGATGTCCCGCTGGGCGCCGGAGAGCTGGTTGATGGGCGCGAGCAGCCGGGTGAGCAGCGTGGCCAGCGCCACCAGGGTGCCGATCTGGAAGACGCCCTCGATGACGAGGCCGCCGCCCAGCCCGTAGACCAGCGCGGTGGACAGGGAGCCGACCAGCATCATCGACAGGAACAGCAGCTTGGAGTACACCGACGCGCGGACACCGAGGTCGCGGCCCTTGCCCGCGAGATCGGCGAACATGCCGTTCTCGGTCTCGGGCCGGCCGTAGAGCTTGGCGAGCAGCGCCCCGGTGACGTTGAACCGCTCGCTCATGAAGGCGCCGATCTCGCCGTTGACCTGCATGTGTTCGCGCATGACGCGCTGCAGCCGGTGACCGACGACTTTGCCGGGGAGGATGAACAGCGGGAGCATCACGAGGCTGATCAGCGTGATCTCCCAGGAGAGGTAGAACATCGCGCCCAGCACGAGGAGTGCGGTCAGCCCGGCGGAGACGACGGTGGACAGCAGCGACGTCAGGGCCTGCTGGGCGCCGACCACGTCGGTGTTGAGCCGGCTGACCAGCGACCCGGTCTGCGCGCGGGTGAAGAAGCCGAGGGGTTGACGCTGAACGTGGTCGAAGACCTCGGTGCGCAGGTCGTAGATGAGCCCTTCGCTGACCTTGCCGGAGAGCCATGCCTCCGCGAAGCCGACGACGGTCTGCAGGAGCGACAGGATCGCGACGGCCACGGAGATCCATACGACGACGGAAGTGTCCCGCGGCATGATGCCGTTGTCGATGAGGTATTTGAAGAGAATGGGAATGGCGACCACGATTCCCGCGTTGAGCGCGGTGACCGCGAACAGCGTGGAAATTCTGAACCGGTGCGGCCGGGTGTAGGGAAGGATGCGCTTCGCCGTACCCTTCTTGACCTTCTGCCTGGTGACCGAATCCGGCCCGCCGGCGCGCATGATGACCGGCCCGGAGCCGCCAATCATGGCCACGGATTACCTCCACTGCTCGTCGTCGGGCCGGGGCTCCTAGCGGGAAGCGGCCTGCTCGTGCCGGTCCATCTCTTCGATCAGGCTCTTCGGCCGCATGTCCGTCCAGTTCTCCTCGATGTAGTCCATGCACGCCTTGCGGCTTTCCTCGCCGAACACGGACTTCCAGCCGGCGGGGACTTCGGCGAACGCGGGCCAGAGTGAATGCTGGTTCTCATCGTTGACCAGCACCAGGAAAGAGCCGCTCTCGTTGTCGAACGGATTCGCCATGACCGCTCCCGTCGGTGGGGTTTCCTCAAGCCGGAACACACACTAACCAGGCGGCCAGAAGGCGACAAGGTTGGACAACGGGAAGGTGTCCAACTGTGAATTATTCGCAGTTGGACGGGTGTTATTTGCGGGAAACGGAAAGGGCCGTCTCAGAAATGGGCGGGAGCGGCGCCCGGCTCCGCGAGCCCGGCCAGCCGGCCGTTCTCGCCTGGCCCGTCGTCGCACAGCGGGAAGGCGGCGGTCACGGCGAGCCCGCCCTCGGCTCTGGCCTCGGCGGTGAGTGCGGCGTCGTGGGCGACGGCGATGGAGCGGACGATCGAAAGGCCCAGCCCGTGGTGGCCGTCGCCGGCGGTGCGGCGGAGCCGCTGGAACGGGTTGAAGAGGCGCTCGACCTGGTCCGGCGGGACCGTGGAGCCGGTGTTGCGGACGGTGAGGAACGCGCCCCCGTCCCGTACCCCGGTGGCGATTTCGAGGCTGCCACCCTGGACGTTGTAATCGATGGCGTTGTCGAGGAGGTTGGCGACCAGCCGCTGGATGAGTGCGGAGTCGCCGGAGATGCGGGCCGGTTCCATGACCGCCTCGACGGCCAGCTCGCGCCGGCCGATCTCGGGCCGGAACGCGGGCAGGACCTCGCGGGCGACCTCGGCGAGGTCGAGTGGTTCCGGGTTGTCCGGGCCCCGGTCGCTGCTCGAGAGGGTGAGGAGCGACTCGAGGAGGGTGGCCTGCTGCTTGCTGATCTTCAGCAGCCGCTCGAAGTTGGCGCGGAAGGATTCGAGAGTGGCGCCGCGGTCGATGAGGGTCTCCTCCAGCAGCGCGTGTTCGAGGGTGAGCGGGGTGCGCAGCTCGTGGGCGGCGTTGGCGACGAACCTCTTCTGGGAGTCGAGCGCCGTCTCCAGCCTGCCCAGCAGCCCGTTGACGGTGTCGGCCAGGTCCTTGAGCTCGTCGGGCGGGCCGCCGGTGGCCAGGCGCTCGTGCAGGTTGCGTGCGGAGATGTGGCGGATGGTGCTCGTCATGGTGCGCAGCGGGGCCAGGACGCGGCCGGCGACCACCCAGCCGAGTCCGATGGCGATGACCGACATGATGGCGAGGGCGAGCCCGGACTGCATGAGCAGCCGGTCGAGCATCGCCTCCCGCTGGCGCGACGCCTGCTGGCGCATCCCCTCGACGATGCCGCCCTCCTGGCTGCCGAGATCCTCGTCCAGCCGGTAGGTGCGGGTGTCCGCCTGGGCGGAGGACTCGGAGGAGCCGTACTGCACGTCCTTGAACGTCACCAGACCGCCGGCGGGGTGGGCGACGAGGAGGTACGTGATCGCCAGCAGCACGGCGCCGGAGAGCACGAACAGCGAGCCGTACAGAAGGGTGAGGCGTACCCGGACCCGCCGGGGGGTGAGCTGCTCGGACATCGCGCCGACGCGTTTCAGGACGGCCAGGTGCAGTGTCGACAGCCCCATGGGCGTACCTCAAATCCGGTAGCCGCTCCGCGGCACCGTCTCGATCACCGGGGGCAGACCGAGCTTGGAGCGCAGGCGGTTGATCGTGGTCTTCACCGTGGTGGTGAACGGGTCGGCCGCCTCGTCCCAGACCCGTTCGAGGAGTTCCTCCGCCGACACCACCCGCCCCTGGGCGGACAGCAGGCACTCCAGGACGGCGAGTTCCTTGGGGGTGAGCGTCAGGCGTTCGCCGCCGCGGGTGGCGAAGCGCTGGGCGGGGTCGAGCCGGAGGTCGCCGTGTTCCAGTACGGGAGGGACGGCCGGCTGGGCGCGGCGGGCGAGGGCCCGCAGCCGGGCGACCAGCTCGGCGTAGGCGAAGGGCTTCGGCAGATAGTCGTCGGCGCCGAGGTTCAGCCCTTCGACGCGATCGAAGATCGTCCCGGAGGCGGTGAGCATCAGCACCCGCGCGTGGTGGGGCTGGGAGACCAGTTCCTTGCACACGTCGTCCCCGTGGACGCCGGGGAGGTCGCGGTCGAGCACGACGACGTCGTAGGCGACGGTCATCGTGCGCTCCAGCGCGTCGGACCCGTCGTACACGACATCGACGGCCATACCCTCCCGGCGCAGCACCCGTGCCACCGAGTCGGCCAGCTCAGCGTGGTCTTCGACTACCAGAACCCTCATCAGCGGCACCTGTCGGCACTCTCGCGGGCGCATGGCGAGGATCCGGCGGATGGACGTTCGTGAACGGCCATCACGGCTGACGATCCCCCACCGTGCGTCACACTGCGGTCACAGCGCTTCACTTCGTCGTGTTCCCGTGCTCGGTTCGAACCGCCTTCAGATTAGCGCGGCAGGGCGTAAGGCCGGGGTTTCAGCGGACGGTTCCGGACGGGGCCCTCCTGCTGGTGGCGGCCACGGGGAGGCGGGTCTCAGGCCGGGGTGGCGGCGAAGAAGTCGAGGACGGCCGCGTTGACGGCGTCCGGCCTTTCCAGGTAGCCGTAGTGGCCGCAGCCGGGGATCTCGACGTACGTGGCGCCGGGGATGGCAGCGGCGACCTCGCGCGACAGGTGCGGGCGGATGACGAGATCGTCACCGAAGCCGATGACCAGGCACGGGCAGGAGATGCGCGGGTACGCACCGAGCCGGTCGGCCGTCGTCTGCAGATCCAGTTGCCCTCGGAAAGCCGACGTGTCGACGGCCGTCATCTCGAAGACGTCGAGCCAGTCCCGCAGCGTCGCCTCGTCGTTCAGCGTCTGCGGGGAGAGGTTCTGGAGGGCGTTGACGTACGCGGCGTAGCGCGCGGGGAGCTTCACGCCGCTGTCGCAGAGGTCGAGTTCGGCGGCGGTCATGGCCGAGACCAGGCCGTCGGCGCGCCCGGTGGGTGCCATGAGGACGGCCTGGCTGACGAGTTCGGGACGGGCGAGGAGGAGTTCCTGGACGATGCTCGCGCCGAGGGAGAAGCCGACGACGCGGCACGGGCCGAGGCCCAGATGCTCGATGAGCCCGGCGATGTCGGCGGCCATGTCGCCGAGGGTGAAGCCTCCGGGGCACGGGTCGCTCGGGGGGATGCCCCGGTTGTCGACGGTGATCACCCGGTGGCCCGCGGCGGTGAGGGCGGGCACCTGGTGAGTGCGCCAGATGCGGCCGGGGGCGCCGGTGCCGGTGACCATGACGACCGGCTGCCCCGTGCCGTGGTCGTCGAAGCCGAGGGTGATCCCGTTGATCCGGGCGGTCGGCATCGGGCCTGCTCCTTTCCGTTGATGGCCCGCGGTCCCTTCGGCGGCAGGTGCGCCCGCGGCAGCCGGGGCGCCCGGCTGCCGCGAACAGTGGTCACGCCGGGCGTCGGGCGAACCGGCCGGCCTTGCCGACGACGTCGGTGCCGTGGATCCGCAGGGCCTGCTGGAGGGCGAACTCGGCCATGTAGCACCGGAATTCGTCCGGGGGCTCTTCGGCGAGGTTCAGCATGTGCCGGTTGGGTACGACGGCGGGGGCGCCGAGCCGTTCGACGGCGGCGGCGATCGCCGCGTCCATCCCGGCCGGCTCGACAACCTCGTCGAGCACCAGCCGCGCGTCGGGGTCGGTCGCCGGCAGCCGGCGGTCCTGCAGGATGACCTGCCGGGAGATCCGCGGGCCGGTGTGCCGGCCGAGACGGTAGTTCCCGGCGCCCGGCACGATGCCCTCGCGGGCCGCCGGCAGCGACACGTAGGCGTCCGAGGCGGCGAGCACGTGGTCGCAGACGAGCAGGAGTTGCATGCCGCCGCCGATGGCGAAGCTGTCGACCGCCGCGATCCAGGGTTTCGCCACGGTGCGGGAATGCCAGGACGCGCCGCCGGCGCCGCGCACCCCGCGGACGATCTTGTGGATGTAGCCCAGCTCGCGGCGGAGCAGGAAGCCCACCAGGGAGATGCCGCCCGCGTGCAGGCTCTTGAGGTTGATGCCGGCGCTGAAGACGCGCTTGCCGCGGTAGCGCGGATGCGTCATCTCGCCGCCGCGCAGGACGGCGACCCGGACGCGGGGGTCGAGCAGCGCGAGGTCGACGGTGGTCTCCATGTCGTCGACCTGCTGCTCGTCCTCGGCGTTGAGGCAGTCCTCGCGGTGCATCGTCAGATACGCCGCGCCGTCGCGCCGTTCGAGCCGGACCGAGTCGGTGTCGACCAGGCCGGTCTCGGTGAACCGCGGCAGCAGCTCCAGCGCGCGGGGCGTGGGGCGCAGCATGGCGTCGAGCAGGTGAGGGCCTGCGGCCGGGGAGGCGAGCACTGCCCGAAGGAAGATGCCCTGGTCGATCTCGTGCCCTTCCTTGTCCGCCTGGATCCGGTCGCGCTCGGCGGCCAGTTGCGCTGCGGTGGGTACGAGCCCGGGGTAGGTGACAGCAGCGGCGGAGACCAGGTCGGCGATCCCCAGGGGTGTGGTGCGGCCGTCGGTGAGCCGGTCGTAGACGGCGGCGACGTGGGCGTCGAGGAAGGCGGTGCGCAGCGCGCGCGCCTCGTCGAGGACCCCGGCGGCGCGAGTCCGCTGTGCGGGTGTGCGGTCGGCGGGCGGCGGCAGTGCGGCGATCTTCTCCTCGGCCCGGGCGAGCGCGGCGCCGGCCTCCGGCCAGCCGTCCCGGGCGGACGCCGGCCGCCGGTCGGCGTTCACGAGGCCACCCGGACGGCGTCCGCCCGCAGGAGCCGGTCGCAGGCGGCGAGGTGCTGGCCGAGCGCGTCTTCGAAGCTGGTCGTCGTGGCGTCGAAGAGCAACTGCCGGCGGATGGCGACCTCCTTGCCGGACAGCCCGCAGACCAGCCCGGCGGCTGCGGCGACGCCGCTCGCGGGGTCCGCGGCGAGGTCGTCGACGAGACCCAGTGTCTGTGCCTCGGGGGCCTCGATGGGCAGGCCGAACAGCACGGCCCGGCGGATACCGGCGGCGCCGGCCAGTTGGACGAGCCGGTAGCTCGCCATGCCGGGCCAGGTGGCCTGCCCGTCGCGGGCGACGAGCAGCCGGGCGCCGGGGGTGGCCACGCGGATGTCGGCGGCGAGGAAGGCGTCCAGCGCGGTGCCGCCGCAGTCGCCGCGGGCGACCGCGACCGTGGCTGCCGGCAGCCGTTCGAGCCGGCGCAGTGTCCGCTCCCACTTGCTGACCAACTGCACGTCGAGCCCTGCGGTCCAGCCCGCCCGGGGGGTGCCGGTGACGTACACCGTGACGATGCCGGCGCCACCGCGGTCCTCCGCCTCGTCGCAGAGCGCGGCGAGATCCTTGACGGCCGCGGCCGTCGGCGGCTCGGCCCCGTCGACCCTCAGCGTGAGCGTCTCGCTCATCGCACCCTCCGCGCTCACCATCGGACCAGCGCCGTTTCGATCGTGGAGCCCGGGCCCATGGTCATGAACACACCGTGGTCTCCGGGGCGGGTGACGCCCTCGTCGAGCAGCCGCTCGTAGGAGAACAGGAACGAGCCGCTGGAGACGTTGCCGTAGTCGCGGAGCACACCGACCGTGTGGCGGACGTCGTGCCGGGTGAGCCCGAGGTTGACGACGACGGCGTCGATCACCTTCTTGCCGCCGGAGTGCACCAGCCAGTGCCGGATGTCGCTGCGGCGCAGCCCGGTGTCCTCCAGCAGCCGGTCGACGACGGTTTCGGCGTGGGCGCCGACGACGTACGGGATCAGCGGGTCGAGGAAGAAGCTGAACCGGTCCTGGGCACGGTCCCAGTCGTAGCGCATGGCCTCCAGCGCCTCGGGGATGAGGCGGCTGGCGAACTTCAGGAGGTCCGGGCCGCGGGCGCCGTCGGGGCCGGCCGCGGGTGCGCCGGACATGACCGCGACGGCGGCGGCACCGTCGCCGAAGAGGCTGTTGACGACGGCGGTGCGCATGGTCTGGTCGAAGGCGTACGCCGCGGAGCAGGCTTCGGCGCAGAGGACGACGGCCAGTTCGCCCGGGTGTGCGGCGGACCAGCCGGCGACGACGTTCAGCGCGTTCAGCCCGGCGTTGCAGCCCATGCCGACGATGTCGGACCGGCTGCAGTGCGGGTCGATGCCCAACTCGCGGATCAGCAGCGCGCTGAGGCCGGGGGTGAGGAAGCCGGTGGACGTCACGCAGCACAGGTGGCCCAGGTCCGACAGCTCGTGGCCGGCGCTCTTCAGGCAGGCGCGGAGGGCTTCCGCGCCCATCTCGATCGCCGTGGCCTTGTGCTTGTCGAGCAGGTCGCCCTGCGGCTCGGAGCAGCGGACGCCGTGCTCGTCGGGGGCGGGCAGTGTGAGATGGCGCCGTTCTATCGCGCTGTTGAGGAAGACGGAGCTTACCTTGGGGTCGGTGATGCCGAAGGCGTCGAGCACCTCCTGCTGGGTATACGTGGTGGGGGTGGCGGCCGTGCCCACCCCGAGGATGCCGGTCCGGCAGGAGCCGGTCGCCGGTGCTGCCGCGGACCGCGGATCCAGGAGCTCCGCACGCTCCACGCCGGTGGTCATCGGAAGGTCCACCCCCACATGCGCTTCCTGCTACGCGGTCGTTGCGCTGTGCTGATGCCGTTCACGTGCGGTCCTTTCTCGCCGGAGTCGGACGGGTGAGGGAGGAGAGACCGGGGTCTGCGGGTCACCCGGCCCGGGCCTCGGCCTCGATGAAGCGGGCGAGGCGCGCGGTGCCCTCGTCGATCTCCTCGGTGGTCAGATAGCTGATGGAGAGCCGGATGGCCCGGTGGCCGCCGCCGTCGCCGGGGTAGAAGTGGCTCATCGGCGTCCAGATGACGCCGAAGTCCTGGGCGGATCGGGTGAGCGCGGCGTTACCGGCGTGGAAGGGCACCTGCACGGTGAGGAAGAAGCCGCCCTCGGGCCGGTTCCACCGCACTCCGAGCGCGTTTCTGCGGTCGGCGGGCAGCCGTGCGTCCAGGGCCCGGAGCACGGCCTGCATGGCGTCTCCGTAGTGCTCGGCCGCGGGGGCGTTGAGTTCGGAGACGAGCCCCTGCGCGGCCAGCAGCGCACCGGCGACGGCCGCCTGGCTCAGCGACGGGGTGTTGACCGTCACCATGCTCTTGATCTTGGCGAGTTCGTCTGCGAGCAGGCTCGTGGCGCCGGAGTCGTCGACGACGGTCTGGTCGGCGATGACGAAGCCGACGCGGGCACCGGGGAAGACGGTCTTGGAGTACGAGCCGATGTGGACCACGCGGCGGGTGCGGTCGAGGGACTTCAGGGTCGGCGCCGGCGGACCGGGGCTCACCAGCCGGTACGGGCTGTCCTCCAGGATGAGCAGGTCGTGGCGGGCGGCCAGGTCGAGCAGGTCCGTGCGGGCCTGGGGCGTGAGCGTGCTGCCGGAGGGGTTGGAGTGGTCGGGGACCACGTAGAAGGCACGGGGCCGGCGCCCGCGCGCCTTCTCCGCCAGCACCGCGGCTTCGAGGTCGGCGGTGTGGAAGCCGTCGTCGCGCTCCCCGACCGGGTGCACGGCGATGTCGAGCACCCGGGCCGCCCCGGTGATGCCGACGTAGCAGGGGCTGGCGACCATCAGCACGTCGTCGGGACCGGCGATGAGCGCGCGCAGCACCAGCAGCATGGCCTCCTGGGCGCCGACGGTCACCACGACGGACTCGGCCGGCACGTCGATGCCCTCGTCGGCGCGCAGCGACTCGGCGACGATCCCGCGGATCTGACCGGCGGTCGGGCCGTACTGGTAGAGGGCGGTGCGGATGTCCTCCGGGGTGCCTCCCTGGGCGGCGAGGTGATGGAGGTAGGTACGCATGTGCGTGAAGACCTGCTCGATGTCGAAGAACCCGTCGTACGGCCGGCCGGGGGCGAAGGAGATCGCCTCGGGGTAGCGGAGCGTGATCTCGTTGAGGAAGTTCATGGTGTCCAGCACCGGGTCGGACACGCTGCCGTGCAGCTCGGCCCTGCGCAGCGGGCGGGCAGGCGGAACCGGCGGCGGCGGTGCGGCACCGGCGACGGGTGCTTCGGGGCCCGGAGCAGCCATGGAATTCCCCCACGCGAAGGCAATTGATGACGTCGTGTTCCGGCGCTTAGAAAAGCACGTCCCCGCATATTTCGACAACGCCGTCCAAGAGAGCAATCTGCACACTTGGACACGCGCGCACTCGCTTGGACAATTCCTGCAGTTGGACGATGGCGTACGTGAACGTGAAAAGGTCCGGAAGGTCATCGGGGAGCGGGCGCGAGTTCGGCTTCTCCGCCATCGGTCTCCGCATCCCACCCGTCGGCCCTGAGTTTCGCCGCGATTCGGCCGGCGTCGGGCGAGGGCACGGGGCACCGTACCGTGAATCCGCCGTCGGCGGCGGTGTCCACCGACGCCCTCTCGGCGTCCACGCCGAGGCCCGTGACCGCCCCCAGGAAGCGGCCCAGCTCCCCCGGCCGGCCGGAGACCGCCACGCGCAGCGCGGGGGTGTGCCCGGGAGGTCCGGGGCGGGCGCCGGGGATCTTGCCGAGGCCCGCGATGCCGCGGTCGAGCAGGTCGACGACGGTCCGCAGGGCCTCCTCGCGGTCCCCGGTGCCGTGCCCGGCCAGCGCGTCGAGCGCCGGCACCAGCCGGGTGAGGTCGGCGTGCACGTCCCGTACGACCCCGGCGAGAGCCGGCGCGTTGGTGGCGAGGATGTCCGCCCACAGCCGCGAGTCGCCGCCGGCGATCCGCGTGACGTCGCGCAGTCCCTGGCCGGCCAGCCGGGACACCCCGGCGGGGCCTTCCCGCAGCCGGGCGGCCATCAGGCTGGCCAGCAGATGGGGAACGTGGGAGGTCAGGGCGACGGCGTCGTCGTGGGCGCGGCCGGCCATCACCAGCGGGACGGCGCCGCACAGTTCGGCCAGCCGGCGGCCCCGCTCCAGGGTGGCCGGCGAAGTGAGCCGCGAGGGCGTGAGCACCCAGGGGCGGCCCTCGAAGAGGGTGCCGCGGGCCGCGAGCGGGCCGGAGCGCTCACGGCCGGCCAGCGGGTGCCCGCCGACGTAACGCGCGGGCTGGGGCGCGGCGTTCAGCGCCACCTGTTCCGGCACCGCCTTCACGCTGCCCACGTCGGTGTACGCGCGGGCGAGGCCGCGCCGCTGCACGTCGACCAGCACCCCGCCCACCTTGCTCGGCGGGACCGCGATCACCGTCAGGTCGACCGGGCCGGGCGGCTCCTCGGCAAGTCCGGCGCCGAGTGCGGCGGCTGTGCGGGCTGCCGTGGCGTCGCGGTCGGAGAGGTACACGGCCAGTCCCCGGCGGCGGGCGGCCAGGGCCACGGAGGTGCCGATCAGACCGGTGCCCACGACGGCTATGGAGCGAATCACCAGACATCCCCTGTTCGCGAGAACCTCATCGAAGAATTGCACTGGGCGGCACCGGCCGGAAAGGCGTGGACCGAAGGGGGGAAACGGCGCTACAGCTTATGCACCGGAGCCGCCGACCAACAGGATGTGAGTCCAGAAAAGACGCACGTAGCCAGATTCGCGGCCGGTCGCCTACAGTCCGGGAAACGCATGCCACTTCGCGACCGGAGGACAGTCATGCACGATTTCAGCGATGCCGGAGTTCCCTTCGGCGACGTATCCATCGACTACGTCGAGATGTACGTCGGGAGTCTGGAAGCCGCCGCCTTCGACTGGGTCGACAAGTACGCCTTCTCGGTCGTCGGCACCGGCGGCTCCCCGGAGCACCGCAGCATCGCGCTGCGCCACGGCCGCATCACCCTCGTGCTCACCGAGGCCACCTCGGACGACCACCCCGCCTCAGCGTACGTCCAGGCGCACGGCGACGGCGTCGCCGACATCGCGCTGCGCACCGCCGACGTGCGGGCCGCGTGCGACACGGCGGCGGCCGGCGGCGCCAGAGTGCTGCGCGGGCCGACCGCACACGAGGGCGGGGGACCGGCCGTGACGGCCGCGATAGGAGGGTTCGGGGACGTGGCGCACACGCTCGTGCAGCGCGCTCCCCGGGAGGGCGCGGGGCTGCCCGTGGGGTTGGCGCCGACGCTGCGGGAAGACGACGGGCGCGCCGGCGCGGTGGGGCTCCACGAGATCGACCACGTCGCGGTCTGCCTGGACACCGGCAGCCTCGATCCCACGGTCGACCTCTACCAGCGGGCGCTGGGCTTCGAGTTCGTCTTCGAGGAGCGCATCGTGGTCGGCTCGCAGGCGATGGAGTCGAAGGTCGTGCGGAGCGGGTCGGGCGCGGTGACGCTCACCCTCATCCAGCCGGACCCGACGGCGGATCCGGGGCAGATCGACGAGTTCCTCAAGGACCACCAGGGCTCCGGGGTGCAGCACCTGGCCTTCTCCTCGGCGGACGCGGTGCGTTCGGTGCGCACGCTCGCGCGGCGGGGCGTCACGTTCCTGGCCACCCCGGGCTCGTACTACGACATGCTCGGCACGCGCATCCCGTCGCTGAGCCAGCCGCGGCTGGCGGACCTGCGGGCGACGAACGTGCTGGCCGACGAGGACCACGACGGACAGATGTTCCAGATCTTCACCGCCTCCACCCACCCGCGGCACACCCTGTTCTTCGAGGTGATCGAGCGGCAGGGCGCGCAGACCTTCGGCAGCGCGAACATCAAGGCCCTGTACGAGGCCGTGGAGTTGGAGAGGACCGGCCAGCGTGGGCCGTCCCGGCGCTGACCCCCCGGGCCACGCGGCGCCCGCGCTCGCGGACGTCGAGCGTGCCGCCGCCGAAGTGCTGCCGCCCGAGGTGCGCGACTTCGTGGCGGGGGGCAGCGGCGCGGAGACGACACTGGCGGCCAACCGGGCGGCGCTGGACCGGGTGTGCGTCGTGCCGCGCGCGCTGCGGGACGTCTCGCGGTGCACCACGGAGTCGACACTGCTGGGGCGCCCGGTGTCCATGCCGGTGGCGGTGGCGCCCGTGGCGTACCACCGGCTGGTGTGCGCCGAGGGCGAGACGGCCGCGGCGCGGGCGGCGAAGGCGGCGGGCGTGCCGTTCACGGCGAGCACGCTGAGCAGCGTGCCGATCGAGGAGATCACGGGTGTCGGCGGCACGGTCTGGTTCCAGCTCTACTGGCTGCGGGACACGGTGCGGACCCTCGATCTGGTGCGCCGGGCGGAGGAGGCCGGCTGTACGGCGGTCATGCTCACGGTCGACGTGCCGTGGATGGGCCGCCGGCTGCGGGACGTACGCAGCGGGTTCGCGCTCCCCCGGCAGGTGCGCGCGGCTCACTTCGCCACCGCGGAGTCCACGGCCCACCGGCGCCGCCCAGGTGCCTCCGCGGTTGCGGCGCACACGGCGGAGGCGTTCTCGCCGGCGGTCACGTGGGAGTCGGTGGCGGCGCTGCAGGCGCACACCCGGCTGCCGGTGATCCTCAAGGGCGTGCTCGACGCCCGGGACGCGCGCCGCGCGGCGGAGTCGGGTGTGGACGCGATCGTGGTCTCGAACCACGGCGGGCGGCAGTTGGACGGCGCGGTGCCCAGCATCGACGCGCTCCCGGACGTCGCCGCGGCGGTGGCGGGCGGCTGCGAGGTGCTGATGGACAGCGGCGTACGCGGCGGGACGGATGTGCTGCGGTCCCTCGCGCTCGGCGCATCCGGGGTGCTGGTGGGGCGGCCGGTGATCTGGGGACTGGGCGCGGCCGGTGAGGCGGGTGCGCGGCGTGTGCTGGAACTGCTGGGTGACGAACTGCGCGACGCGCTCGGGCTCTCCGGTTGCACGGGTGTCGCGGAGGCCCGCGGACTGCGCACCGTACGCGGCGCGCCGAGCGAAGGCTCCCGTGGAGCAGCGCCCTAGCCGTACGCCCCCGGGCATGGCCGCGGCCCGGGTCCGCCGGCAGGGCGGTGGGCCCGGGCCGTCCAACAGCTCGTTTCGAGTAGTTGGACACCCGTGAATTTTCACGAACAAGGGGGCAGGACATGCGCGTCTTCATCCCAGCACCATGACGAAGACACGCATGCCGCACGGGGACGGCTGCCGCTTCCGACGGTGTTCACCCTGCTTTTCCGTCCCGCCGTCTGCCACGTTTCCCCACGGCGGCTCCTCGGCGTTCGGAGGACGCCCCGGTTACAGCGGCCGGACGCTTTCGCGTTCCATCCGCATCGCGATATCCCTCCAGATCCCGGCGCATTCGCGCGCCAGTTGGGCGACGACACCGCGGCAGTGCGCGGGCACGTTGCCGATGATCTCCTCCCAGTCGTCACCGGTGAGCGTGTGAATGTGGAGAAGCCGAAGGAGCGTACGGCCGGTTTCGCTCAGCCGCAGCGCCGGATCGGCCTTCAGCCGGTTCACGGCCGAGCCGCGGTCGTCGACCGTTATCCGGACCGCGGCTGCCGTCGTCGCAACGCCCGCGGACACGGCCACCACCTTCGGTCTGCCTTCGATACGGGCCGTACTCCGCTGCCGCGGCACCGGCACCGGTCCCTCTCCCCTGCGCATGCGGTTTCTGACATCCCTGACCGTTTCCGGGGAGATCCCCGCGGCCCTGGCAACCTGCCGCAGCGACAGGCCCGGATTCTCGGTGATCATCCGGCTTGCGATCCTGCGCCCCTCGCTGCCGTTGAGAGGACGGATGCGGCCGTCCTGACCGACCCGGTGGCCGGTGGCGGCGGTGTCCGCCGACTCGCGCCGGCGAATGGCCGCGACGGTCGCCGGGGCGATGCCCGTCACCGACGCGATCATCCGGTCCGACCACTGCGGATGCGACAGTATGACCCTGCTCGTGGCCCGCTTCCGGTCCGCCATCGTCAGCGGCAGCCCGTGGGCGATGTTCGACTCGACGGCGAGGACGAACGCGTCCGCCTCGGTCCCGTCGAAGAAGCGGACGGCGATGGTGTCCTGACCGCGGAGCTCGGCGGCCCGCAGTCGATGAAGTCCGTCGATGACCCGCATGGTCGCGCGGTGTACGACGATGGGCGGCAGTTCGGCTTGTGCCTGCGCCAGTACTCTTACATGCTCTCGGTCTTCTCCCGAAGTCCGAGGCGAGCCCGCTCTGCGTAATCTGCGGACTTCGACCTCGACCGGCATCTGATCGAGATGCCCCTGCACGGACGTCAACTTCAATTCCTCCCCGATCCAACTTCCGGTGAGCCGGGCCATGGCCCGAACCCATTCGTGCGATTACCGGAACTCGAACAATCCCTTGACGCAGCCGTACTGATGTGGTCGCCAACTGAACCGGCGGCCGAGAGGTCAGACCTCTCGGCCCAGGGGAAGTGAGGGTGATCGGAATGACGTCTGATCGACACGGAGACCCGGCCCCGCAGTCGACGCCATTCGGCTCTCCCCGTTGCTCGGCTTCGCTCCCGGACGAAGCGAGTGAATGTTCCCCCGTTCGGACAGCGACTCTAACAGCGCGGGCCGCGATCAGACACCCCACGCCTCACCGAACACACGCCACCACACGGGGAATTTGACATGTGCTGCACATGACTGCCGGTCAAAATCACAGCTCGCTCGGGGTGGAGGGCGAGAATCCGGATAGTTGACGCCTCAAGAACCCCGTGAGTCACCAATTAGCCGAAAGTCCGACGGGGCGAGAGCGGGCTGGAATCAAGCCTGTTGTCCCGCCGGCGGGACAACTCAGGGGAAGCTGACCAGGAGCTACCGGAATGGAACATTCTATCGAACGCGCGTGCACAGGGACAGGCCCACTTCGCCAACACCGCGCTCTCCGCCCGGAGTTCCGCGCCCGCGGTCACCCCGAGGCGTCCGCAAAAGGCTCCTCTGCCGCCTCGTCCAGCATCAGGACCATCCATTCCCTCAGCTCCAGACCGACGGCCTCGGCAGCCTTCTGCCACCGCACCCGGCGCTCCGGCACAACGCTCATCTGCACGAGCGACGCACCCGCCCCCTCCACGGCGGACCGGCGGCTCTCCCGGATCTGTCTGCGCAGCTCGCTGCGCGTCCACCGGCCCTGCGCCGCCCGGGTCAGCCACTCGTCCTGCTCGGCCACCGGCATCCCGGCGACCTCCGCGTGATGCTGGAAGCTGAGCTTGTCCCGCCGTCTCGAAGGAGCGAATTTACCTGCCACCCAGGCATAGTTGCGAAGCGTCTGATAATCAAAGGAAGTCTCAGCCAGCGCACGTTTGTAGCGGTCCGGATAGTGGTTCCTGCCGTAGATGAGCCAGTCGCCGAGCCACCAGGCGGAAGAATCCGCGATAACGAAGATCTGCCGCCCCAGATGGCTCCATTCGGCCAGCGGCAGGCCGGGCGGAAGGGACAGCGCCGTACGGCGCGTGGTGGAACGGCCGGTCACGGACAGGCGGTTGGCGGGCCGCGACGGGGACGGGGACGCCGGCATCGACGCCTGGCTTGCGGGCGGCTGGCCCGAAGCGCGGACCGCCGGGTTCGTCGCGTGGCCGGATCCGCGCGTCTCTTCCCTGGACATGCTGCGCACCTCACCTGCCGATCTGCGACGCACTTCCCCGTCAACCCGGCCGGACGGCCGACCGCCCGCTCCCCAGGGCCGCGGCCCGCCGACCGGGGCCGCACGCGGTCAACCGTGCTGATCCCATCATCGGTGGCGGCAGGTTGCAGCGCGGTGACAGCGCTCCCCTCCTGCACCTGCTCTCACCTCAACCACCGCTGCGGGCGGACCGTGGGTTGCACCGCGGTTACAGCAGGCGTTCCGGCGCAGTAACCCTCCCCCCGATCTACTTGTCACCAAACCCCGGGCCGAAGGCGCCGGCTCCGCCGCGCCGGACGAGGAGGATCCATGGTCACTCAGACCCGGTACTGCGCCGAGTGCGGTACCGCGTTCACCTGGACGAGCAGCAGCCCCAACCGGAAGTTCTGCGGGCCGCGGTGCAAGGCGCGGTGGTGGCGCGGCCAGCACCGGCGGGCCGCCGCGGGCGCCGGCGGCGCGGTGCCGCGAGCGGCGGGGCCCGTGCCGCCGGCGGTGGAGCCGCCGGGCCTCGGCACCGCGCACGCGTGCCCCAACTGCGGGCAGCAGCTCACGGTGGTGAGCTTGGTGGTCCCGGTCGAGGACACCCCCGAGACGGCCGACGCGGAGCCGCCCGCGTGGGTGTTCGCGGCGGATCACGGCTGAGCGGCCGGCCCGGCGGCGGGCGGTCAGCCGTCGAGCAGCCGCAACACCAGCCGGCCGAGGTGGTCCGGGTCGGCGATCAGGTCGATGCCGACAATGGTGCCGTCGGCGACGACGAGGACGAACGCGATCCTCGCCCGCCCGTCGTGCATCCACACCAGCCCCGGTGCACCGTCCACAAGTGCCGGGCGGGCGGCTCTGAGCCGCTCCGTGAAGACATCGGCGACCGCCACCGCCCCGCGGACCTCCGCCGCCGCACCCGCGGCCACCGCGGCGGCATCGGCGCGGAGCACCACGTCGGGATCGAGCAGCGGGAGGAGCGCGTGGAAGTCCTTCCCGCGCACAGTGCCGCGGAACGCGCCGGTGATCGCGCTCCAGCGCACGGTGACGCCCCAGTCCGCCGGCTCGCCCATGGCCGCATCGGCACTTGGGGCGCGGGTGCCGGCAGAGCGTGCGCCGGGCGCGTCCGCCAAGGGATGGCCGTCGTCCGCGCTGTCGGTCACGGGGCGCTGCAGCCGCCGCCGGGCCCGGCGGGCCAGTTGCCGGGTCGCGGCCGGCGACCGCCCCACGATCGGCGCGATCTCGTCGTACGGGATCGCGAACAGGTCGTGCATCACGAACGCCAGCCGCTCCGTGGGCGGCATCGAGTCGAGCACGGCGAGCACCGCGGTGCCGACGGCGTCCCCGCGGACGCCTTCCCGGCGCGGACCGGGAGCGCCTGCTCCGTCCGCCTCCGCACCGCCGATCGCCACTCTTGCAGCATTCAGCGCATTTATGTCGCCGGTTGGGCTGAGCAGGTCCTCCCCCTGCGCCGCCCGGGCCCGGAGGACGTCCAGGGAGACCCCGCCCACGACCGTCCGCAGCCAGCCGCCGAGGCTCTCCACCCTGTCCGGTCCCGCGCGGATCACCCGCAGCCATGCCTCCCGCACGGCTTCCTCGGCCAGCTCGGCCGAGCCCAGGACCCCGCGGGCGACCGCGTGCAGATGCAGGCGGTGCTCCTCGAAACGCAGGGCCAGGAACTGGTGCTCGTCCATCGGGTCCTTCCTCCGTTCCACCGTGGCACCACCGTGACCAGCGGAGCGCGGCTGATGTGACAGCGCGGCGGTCACGGCGCGATCGGCGGGGCCGGCGGGCCGCCGCGGGGGGCCTGTGGATAACTTCCGGCGCCGTCGTCCCGGCGCCGTAGGATCTCCGTGAGATCGCCCGGAGGTGCGAAGTGGCCGTGGACGAGACCCCCGAAGCAGACAGGCCGCCCTGGCGGATGCTGCTCGCCTACGCGCGTCCGCACCGCGGGGCGCTGCTTGCCGGTGCGCTGCTGTCCCTGGCGACGGGTGCCACCGGGCTCGCGCTGCCTCTGGTGGCGCGGTCGCTGATCGACGACCTGTCCGAGGACCGGTCCATCACCGGGGCGCTGGTGGTGATGTCGGTGCTGGTGGTCGCCAACGCCGGGGTCGGGGCGCTGGGTTCGTACGTGCTGCGGCGCACCGCCGAGTCCGTGGTGCTGACGGCGCGGCGCGGGCTCAGCTCGTATCTGCTGCGGCTGCGCATAGCGGCCGTGGACCGCTCGGAGCCCGGGGACCTGATGGCCCGGGTGACGTCCGACTCCACGCTGCTGCGCGAGGTCACCACCGACACCCTCGTCGGGCTCGGCACCGGCGGGCTGACCGCCGTGGCGACAATGGTGCTGATGGGCGTCGTCGACCCCGTGCTGCTCGCGGTGACCGCAGCCGTGATCGCCGCCGCCGGCACGGTCATCGGCGTCATCGTGCCGCGCATCAACCGGGCGGCGAAGCAGGCGGCCGAGTCCGTGGGCCTGATGGGCGCGGCGCTGGAGCGGGTGCTCGGCGCGCTGCGCACGATCAAGGCGTCGGGTGCCGAGCACCGCGAGGAGCGGGCCGTGCACGCCGCGGCGGAGGAGTCGTGGCGGCAGAGCGTGCGGGCCGCCAAGTGGTCGGCACTGGCGGGGAACACCGCGGGGCTGTCCATGCAGGTCGCCTTCATCACGGTGCTGGCCGTGGGCGGCGCGCGGGTGGCGACCGGGTCGATCGACGTCGGCACGCTGGTCGCCTTCCTGCTCTACGTCTTCTATCTGATGTCGCCGATCCAGCAGGTGGTGGGCGCGATCGCGCAGTACCAGTCGGGGGCCGCGGCGCTGCAGCGCATCCGCGAGGCGCAGCGGCTTCCGGCCGAGCCCGCCACGGAGCCCGCGGCGCTGCCTGAGCCGGGCGCCGAGCCGGCCTCGCTGGCGTTCGCGGACGTCCGCTTCCGGTACGCCGACGACCTGCCGTACGTGCACCACGGCGTCAGCTTCCAGGTGCCGCCGCGCGGCATGACGGCGTTCGTCGGCCCGTCGGGGGCGGGCAAGACGACCGTGTTCTCGCTGATCGAGCGGTTCTACGAGCCGACCGCCGGGCGGATACTCCTCGACGGCGACGACGTCACCCGGTACCCGATACCCGAGCTGCGCGCCGCGATCGGGTACGTGGAGCAGGACGCCCCCGTGCTCTCCGGCTCGCTCGGCGACAACCTGGTGCTCGGCAACCCGGCGGCCGGCGAGGACGACGTGCGGGAGGTGCTGAAGACCACCCGGCTCGACGAGCTGGTGGCCCGGCTGCCCCAGGGCCTGGACACCCTCGTCGGACACCGCGGCACCAAGCTGTCCGGCGGCGAGCGCCAGCGCGTCGCGATCGCCCGCGCGCTGCTGCGCCGGCCCCGGCTGCTCCTGCTCGACGAGGCCACGTCGCAGTTGGACGCGGTGAACGAGGCGGCCCTGCGCGACACCGTCACCGAGGTGGCGCGCCGCACCACCGTGCTCGTCGTCGCCCACCGGCTGTCGACGGTCACCAGCGCCGACCGGATCGTGGTGATGGACGCCGGCCGGGTGCGGGCCGTGGGCACGCACGCCGAGCTGGTCGCCGGCGACCCCCTCTACGCGGAGCTGGCCACCACCCAGTTCCTCGCCGCCGCGGCCGGCACCGCATGATGGAAGGCGAACGACCGAGGAGGACCACCGTGCGCCCGGAGCTGCAGATCAGCGCCACCAACCCGGAGCATCCCGCCGCGCTGCTCGACCTGCCCTGGGAGCTGCCGCTCGACGCCTGGCCGGAGGACTGCCTGGTCGACCTGCCGCGTGGTATCTCACGGCACGTGGTGCGCTTCGCCGAGGCCGGCGAGGAGGTCGTGGCGATCAAGGAGGTGCCGGAGCGCGCCGCCCGCCGGGAGTACGAGCTGCTGCGCGACCTCGACCGGCTCGGCATCCCCGCCGTGGACGCGCTGGCGGTCGTCACCGGCCGCACCGGCGCGGACGGCGAGCCGCTGGAGCCGGCGCTGGTCACCCGCCATCTGGTGGGCTCGCGCCCGTACCGGGCGATGTTCGAGACGACGCTGCGCCCGGGCACCGTGAACCGGCTGATGGACGCGCTGGCCGTGCTGCTCGTACGGCTGCATCTGGCGGGCTTCGCCTGGGGCGACTGCTCGCTGTCCAACACCCTCTTCCGCCGGGACGCCGGCGCGTACGCCGCGTATCTGGTGGACGCCGAGACCGGGCAGATCCAGCCGCGGCTGAGTCACGGCCAGCGGGAGTACGACATCGAGCTGGCCCGCATGAACATCTCGGGCGAGCTGATGGACCTGGAGGCGTCGGGGGCGCTGCACCCGTCGATCGACCCGATCCCGTTCGGCGCGGCCATCGCCGAGCGGTACGGCGACCTGTGGCACGAGCTGACCCGGCAGTCGGTCTACCCCGCCGACAAGCGGCACTACATCGAGCGCCGCATACGCCGCCTGCACGACCTCGGCTTCGACGTGGCCGAGATGCAGATCACACACTCGCCGGGCGGTGACACCGTCTCGTTCGTGCCCAAGGTCGTGGACGCCGGCCACCACCAGCGCCAGTTGCTGCGGCTGACCGGCATGGACACCGAGGAGAACCAGGCCCGCCGGCTGCTGAACGACCTGGAGAGCTGGATGGCGACCCAGGACGACTACGCGCCCGGCGACCCGCTCGGTGCCCGGCCCGAGGTGCTGGCGCACCGGTGGGTGCGCGAGGTGTTCCGGCCGACCGTGGGTGCGGTGCCGCTGGCGCTGCGCGGGCAGCTCGATCCGGCGCAGGTCTACCACGAGGTGCTGGAGCACCGCTGGCTGCTGGCCGAGCAGACGCAGCAAGACGTGGGTCTGGAGGCCGCGGTCGCCGACTACGTCGAGAACGTGCTGCCGGCCTCCGCAGCCGGCACCGCCGGCTGACGAAGCTGCCCGCGCCCGGCCCGCCGTCCCGCTGCCGACGGTCCGACCGGGGGTACCGCACGGCGACGCCCGCTGCCGCCGGCCGCCCCGGCGCGGTACCGTCCCGTCCATGCCCGGGATGTCGGCCGCGACCGGCGCGCTGCTGCTCGGCGCCGTCGTGGTGCTCTGCGCCGCCGCGGCGCTCATCGGTGTGTACGTCGCGCGCAACCGGCAGTACGGCACGCCGCAGGAGCGTGCCGCGTACGAGACGCTGCACACCGCGTCCCTCGCCACGCCCCCGCTGCGCGCGGGCCTCACCGCAGACGGCGCCCGCCGCGCCGCCCCGCACCTGCGCGACCTGCTCGGCGCGCCCGCGCTCGCCCTCGCCGACGGCAAGGGCGAGCTGCTGGCCTGGGACGGCCCCGACGGCAAGCCGGGCCACGACCACTCCGAAGCCGTCCCCGGGGCCGCGGCGCAGGTGACGGAGAGCGGCCGTACGCAGGTCATCGGTCCCCGCGAGGTGGCCTGCACCTGGCCGGACTGCCCGCTGCGGCACGCGGTGGCGGTGCCGCTGACGGTCGCCGGCCGCGTCGACGGCGTGCTCGCCGTCTTCGCCTCCCAAGCCTCCGCGGGCCTGGTGCGCGCCGCCTCCGAGGTGGCCCGCTGGGTCTCCGCGCAACTGGAGCTGGCCGAGCTGGACAGCTCCCGTGCCGCCGCCAGCGAGGCGGAGCTGCGGGCGCTGCGCGCGCAGATCTCGCCGCACTTCATCTACAATTCCCTGTCCACCGTCGCCTCCTTCGTGCGCACCGACCCGGAGCGCGCCCGTGAGCTGATCGTGGAGTTCGCCGAGTTCACCCGCTACTCCTTCCGCCGGCACGGCGACTTCACCTCGCTCTCCGAGGAACTGCGCTGCATCGACCGCTACCTGCTGCTGGAGCGCGCCCGCTTCGGCGGTCGGCTGGAGGTCTCGTTGCGGGTGGCGCCGGAGGTGCTCAGCGTCGTGGTGCCGTTCCTGTGCCTGCAGCCGCTGGTGGAGAACGCCGTGCGGCACGGGCTGGAGAAGAAGCCGGGCCCTGGCCGGCTCACCATCACCGCGGCGGACGGCGGCAGCGAGGCGCTGATCAGCGTCGAGGACGACGGCGCCGGCATGGCGGCGGAGACCCTGGCCCGCACGCTGGCCGGCGATCTGGCGGAGCTGGCCGAGCTGGCGGGGGACGCGCCGCGGGCGCCGGGCATCGGGCTGCGGAACGTAGACGAGCGGCTGCGGCAGGTCTACGGGGACGCCTACGGGCTCGTCATCGAGACCGCTCCGGGCGCCGGGACGAAGGTGCACGTCCGGGTGCCGAAGTTCCATCCGGACGCGTTGCAGAGCGGCCCCGGCACGATGTGAGCGATAGACGGGTTTCGCTGCCGCCGCACCCCGCATAGGGTTCCCGCATGCTGCACACTCTCGCCGTCGACGACGAGGAGCCCGCCCTGGCGGAGCTGGCGTACCTGCTGCGCCGCGACCCGCGGGTGGCCGAGGTGCAGACGGCCGGGGACGGGCAGCAGGCGCTGCTGGCCCTCGACCGGGCGCTGGCCTCGGGCCGCTCGGTGGACGCCGTGTTCCTGGACATCGGCATGCCGGGCCTGGACGGGCTGGCGCTGGCCCGGCTGATATCACGGTTCGCGCAGCCGCCGCGGGTGGTGTTCGTCACCGCGCACGAGGACCACGCGGTGGAGGCGTTCGCGCTGCACGCCGCGGACTACGTGCTCAAGCCCGTGGCGCCGGAGCGGCTGGCGGAGGCGGTGCGCCGGTGCGCCGCGTCGGCCGGGGAGCCGGCGGCCGGGGAACAGCCGGAGCCTGGCGAGGCGGCGCCGGAGCGCACGTCGGCGCCGGACGAGGTCATCAGCGTCGAACTCGCCGGTGTCACCCGGTTCGTGCAGCGCAGCGAGGTGCTCTACGCCGAGGCCCAGGGCGACTACGCGCGGCTGCACACGGGCGGCGGCAGCCACCTGGTGCGCATCCCCCTCGCGACCCTGGAGGAGCGGTGGGGGGCGGCCGGGTTCGTACGCATCCACCGCAGCCATCTCGTCGCGCTGCACCACGTACGCGAGCTGCGCATGGCGGCGGGGCGTACGTTCGTCGTCCTCGGCGGGCACGTGCTGCCGGTCAGCCGGCGGCACACCCGCCAGGTCCGCGAGATGCTGGTCCGACATCCACCGACGGCGGCGGTGTGACATGGCGGGCGATCGGGGGATCTCCGCGCCGGGGAGCGGCACGCGGCACACCCCGGCACCCGCATCCCGGGTGCCGCACGGCCGCACCGCGCAGTCCACCGCCCCGCCCGAGCCCCCCGAGCCGCCGCCCCGCGTGACCGTCGCGCACCCCCGCACCCTCGCCGCCCGCAGCTCCAAGACCCTGCCCGGCAGCCGCGCCCTGGTCGCCGACGACCTGGGCCGGCAGACCCCGCTCGGCGACGTCTACCTCCGCTCCCTCATACGCACCCAACTGCGCCTCGCCGCCCTCGTCGTGGGCGCGCTCGGCGCCGTACTCGGCGTGCTGCCGGTGCTGCTCGCGACGGTGCCCGGCGTACGGGACACCACGCTGGCCGGCGTGCCCGTGCCGTGGCTGGTGATCGGCGTCGCGGTGCACCCGGTGATACTCGCGCTGGCGTGGGTGTACCAGCACCAGGCGCGCAAGAACGAGGCCGAGTTCGCGGACCTGGTCGAGCGTTCGTGACCGCATCGATGACAGGGCACCGCACGTGAACACCGTCCAGCCCGCAGTCGCCGTGGCCATCGTCTGCGTCGCCACGGCCCTGTTCGGCGTGTACGGGCTGCGCCCCGGCCGCGCCACCTCCGACTTCTACGTCGCCTCCCGCGCGGTGACGCCGCTGCAGAACGCCTCCGCCATCGGCGGCGAGTACCTGTCGGCCGCGTCCTTCCTGGGCATCGCGGGCCTGGTGCTCGCGTACGGCGCCGACATGCTCTGGTACGGCGTCGGCTACACCGCCGGCTACCTGGTCCTCCTCGCCTTCGTCGCCGCGCCGATGCGCCGCTCCGGCGCGTACACCGTCCCGGACTTCGCCGAGGCCCGGCTGCAGTCCACGCGCGTGCGCCAACTCGCCTCGGTGCTCGTCGTCCTCATCGGCTGGCTCTACCTGCTGCCGCAGCTCCAGGGCGCGGGACTGACGCTGCGCACCGTCACCGGCGCCCCGCTGTGGGTCGGCCCGGTGGCCGTCGCGGCGGTGGTGATGACGACCGTCGCCTCCGGAGGCATGCGCAGCGTCACGGCGGTGCAGGCGGTCCAGTACTGGCTGAAGCTGACGGCGCTCGCGGTCCCGGTGATCTTCCTGCTGCTGGCCTGGCGCGCGGACGGCGCGCCGTGGCCGGACGCCGACGCGCCGCCGCGGTTCCGCGACGCGACGACGGTGACCGTGCACCAGGCGGTCGACGTGCGGGTCGAGGATCCGGTACGGGTCACGGTGCACGGCCGGCTCGACGGCGAGCGGCTGGACGGGGAGCGAGTGCGCGTCGGCCCCGGCGTGCACGCGATCGGCGCGGAGACCCGGGTACGGTTCCCCGCCGGTGCCGACGTGCCGCACCCCGTGGACGAGGACCCCGTCGACGGCCAGGGCTGGACCCGCCCGCTGTCCGGTACTGACCACCCCGGCTACGGGACGTACTCGCTGCTCATCGCCACCCTGCTGGGCACCATGGGCCTGCCGCACGTCATCGTCCGCTTCTACACCAACCCCGACGGCCCGGCCGCCCGCCGCACCACCTGGACCGTGCTCTGGCTGCTGGCCGCCTTCTACGTGCTGCCGCCGCTCTACGGCGCCCTCGGCCGCCTCTACACCCCCGAACTCCTCATGACCGGCCGCACGGACGCCACGCTGCTGCTCCTGCCCGACCGGCTGCTCGGCGGCGGCCCGGCCGCGGCGGTCCTCGGCACGCTGCTGACCGCCGGCGCGTTCGCGGCGTTCCTGTCGACCGCCTCCGGCCTGACGATGTCGGTGGCGGGCGTGCTGGGGCAGGAGTTGGAGCGCAGACGGGCCCGGCGGGCGACGGCCCCGCCGGGGAAGGCGGCCGACGCCCGCGCGGAGGTGCGGGCGACCGTGCTGCGGCTGCGGCTGGCCGGGGTGGCCGCGGCGGCGGTGCCGTGCGTGGCGTCGCTGGTGGTGGTGGAGCGGCCCGTCGCGGACGTGGTGGGGCTGGCGTTCGCGGTCGCCGCCTCGTCGTTCTGCCCGCTGCTGCTGCTCGGCATCTGGTGGCGCGGGCTGACCCCGCAGGGCGCCGCCGCCGGACTGCTCACCGGCGGCGGGGCGGCGCTGGTGACGGTGGCGGCGACGATGTTCGGCGTGCAACTCGGGGGCTGGCCGGGGGCGTTGCTGGTACGGCCGGCGGCCTGGACGGTGCCGCTGGCGTTCGCGGTGATGATCGGGGTCTCGTGGATGACGCGGCGCAGCGTGCCCAGCGGTACGGCGCACGCCCTGCTGCGGCTGCACGCGCCCGAGTCGCTGAACCTGCCGCGCCGCCCGGGGCGTACGGCCGGCTGAACCGGCGACCCGGCCCCACCGGCCAGACCGGCCGGGCCAACCGACCGAGCCAACCGGCCGGCGCAGCCGCCCGGCCGACCGCTCGTCGTGCCGTCACTACCGCTCGGCGCATCCGCACCGCCGTTCACGGCAGGACCGCCGCGCGGCGGCTCGCGTGGCGGCCCGCCCCCTTCTACGGTGTCCGCGCCCGGCCCGTCCGGACACCCCCGTCCCCCAAGGCGCCCATGGAGGCCGCGATGAGCAGCACACCCCCGACCGGCAGACCGCCGGACGTGTACGAGGAAGTACAGCAGAGCCAGGAGTTCGGGGAACTGCGCCACGCGCACCGCTCGTTCGCGTTTCCGCTGACCGTCGGATTCATCACCTGGTATCTGCTGTACGTGCTGCTGTCGAACTACGCGGGCGGCTTCATGGGCACGGAGGTCGTCGGCAACATCAACGTGGCGTTCGTGCTGGGCATCGCGCAGTTCGTCACCACCTTCGCCCTCGCGTGGTGGTACGCGCGGCACGCCGCCGCGAAGCTCGACCCCAGGTCCGAGCATCTCAAGGCCGTGGTCGAGGGCCAGGTGGCAGATAACGGCACGGAGGTCGGGAAATGACGGGCGCCACCACGAACGCGCTGCAGATGGTGGCCCAGTCGGATCCGGGTGAGCACCGCACGCTGATCGTCACGCTGTTCTCGGTCTTCGTGGCGTTCACGCTGGGTGTGACGGTGTGGGCGGGACGCAAGACCAAGGACGCCACCGACTTCTACGCCGGCGGCCGTTCGTTCACCGGCTTCCAGAACGGGCTGGCGATCTCCGGGGACTACATGTCCGCGGCCTCCTTCCTCGGCATCGCCGGCGCCATCGCGCTCTCGGGTTACGACGGGTTCCTGTACTCCATCGGCTTCCTGGTCGCCTGGCTGGTCGCACTGATGCTGGTCGCCGAACCCCTGCGCAACTCGGGCCGGTTCACCATGGGCGACGTGCTGGCGTACCGGATGCGCCAGCGTCCCGTGCGCACCGCGGCCGGGGTGTCGACCATCATCGTGTCGATCTTCTACCTGCTGGCGCAGATGGTCGGCGCGGGCGCGCTGGTCGCGCTGCTGCTGGGGATCACCGGTGAGACCGGCAAGAACCTCATCGTGGTCCTCGTCGGCCTCGTGATGATCCTCTACGTGACCATCGGCGGCATGAAGGGCACCACCTGGGTGCAGATCATCAAGGCCGTGCTGCTGATCCTGGGCACCCTGCTGATCACGATACTGGTGCTGGCGAAGTTCAACTTCAACATCTCCGACCTGCTGGGCGCCGCCGCGGACAACTCAGGCAAGGGGTCGGCGTTCCTGGAACCGGGGCTGAAGTACGGGGTGACGACCACCTCGAAGATCGACTTCATCTCGCTGGGCATCGCGCTGGTGCTGGGCACCGCGGGTCTGCCGCACATCCTGATCCGCTTCTACACGGTGCCGACCGCGCAGACCGCGCGTAAGTCCGTGCTCTGGGCGATCGGCATCATCGGCGGCTTCTACCTGATGACCATCGCGCTGGGCTTCGGCGCCGCCGCGCTGATCAAACAGGAGACGATCGTCGAGTCCAACCCGGCGGGCAATACGGCGGCACCACTCCTCGCGGAAGAAGTCGGCGGCGGAGCGGGATCCACCGGAGGTGCGATCCTGCTGGCGATGATCTCCGCGGTCGCATTCGCCACGATCCTCGCGGTCGTCGCCGGTCTGACCCTGGCGTCGTCGTCGTCGTTCGCGCACGACCTGTACGCCAACGTCATCCGCAAGGGCAAGGCCACCGAGAAGGAAGAGGTCGCCGCGGCGCGGATCGCCGCCGTCGCGATCGGCGCGGTCGCCATCCTGCTGGGCGTCTTCGCGGGCAATCTCAACGTCGCCGGCCTGGTGGCCCTGGCCTTCGCCGTGGCGGCGTCCGCGAACCTGCCGACGATCCTCTACAGCCTGTTCTGGAAGCGGTTCACCACCCAGGGCGCGCTGTGGTCGATCTACGGCGGCCTGTTCACCTCGGTGTTCCTGGTGCTCTTCTCCCCGGTGGTCTCCGGCAAGGAGACCAGCATGTGGCCGGGTGTGGACTTCCAGTGGTTCCCGCTGGAGAACCCGGGGCTGATCTCCATCCCGGCCGGCTTCCTCCTCGGCTGGCTGGGCTCGATCCTGTCGAAGGACGAGGACGCGACCGGCAAGAAGTACGCCGAACTGGAGGTCCGCTCCCTCACCGGCGCCGGCGCCCACTAGGCACCGCCGTCCGGCCGGGCGGGCCGTCCCCGACGGCCCGCCCGGACCCGCCGGTTCTGCTCCGGCAGCCGAACGGCGGCCGGCCGGCGGTGCCCTGCCGCCTGCCGTCCGGTCGTCACCCACCCCCCTCCCCAGGGGGCGGGGCATCCTCCTCCGCCCCGCCCCCTCTCCCACTCCCGTGGGCCCGCGGTGTCCGTGCCCCCGCGGGCCCGCGGGCATTCGGCTACCCGACCGTCTCCTTCGCCCGTACGCGCAGCGCGTCGAGCGCGGCCCGCACCGCAGGGCTGCCGGTCCCGCCCCGCCGGGTGACCGTCAGGAACGTACGGGACGGCGCCGGCGCTCCGGTGATGCGCAGCCGGCGGATCGACGGCACCCCCGAGAGCTGCGCGAGCCGGGGTATGAGCGCGACGCCGAGGCCGTGCGAGACCATCACGGCGGTCACGCTCCAGTCGCACGCCTCGTGGGTCACGTTGGGCCCGAAGCCCGCCGCGCTGCAGGCCGCGAGCACGTGCTGCCGGGACCAGACGCCCGGAGGGCCGATGATCCACCGCTCCCCCGCCGCCTCGGCGAGCCCGAGGTCCGTGCGCGCGGCCAGCGGGTGGTCCTCGGGCACCACCAGGTCGAACGGGTCCTCGATGAGCGTCTGCTGCTCGAAGCGCCGGTCCCCGCGGGCCGGTGCATCCGCGGACGCCTCAACGACGGCGAGGTCGGTCTCGCCGTCGAACAGCAGGTCGTAGCAGTCCGCCGGTTCCGCCTCGCGCAGCCGTACGTCGAGACGCGGGTGCTCGGCGCGCAGCGTGCCCGCCACCGGCGCCAGCAGCCGGCACATCGCGCTCGGAAACCCGGCCATGCGCAGTTCCCCGACCGGCTCCTCGTCGAGCGCGTGCAGTTCGGCCGCCGCCCGCTCCCACTGCGCCTCGATCACGTCGGCGTGCGCGAGCAGCCCGCGCGCCGCGGGCGAGAGCCGTACCCGGCGGCCCTGCGGCTCCAGCAGCAGGACGTCGAGTTCGCGGCCGAGCTGCCGGATCTGCTGCGAGGCCGCGGAGGCGGTCAGGTGGAGGGACTCCGCGGCGGCGGTCACGGTCCCGTAGTACGCGACCGCGCGGAGCACGCGGAGCCGGCGCAGATCAATCATGTAGACCCTCCTTCACAATGCCGTCCATAAATCCAACCTAGACCTGAACGGACGGAGCTTCCATGCTGAAGAGCGAGACAGCGCCGACCCGAAGTGCCGCCGCCGGACGAGAACCGCCGGAGCATCCGGCGGGGAGAGGACATCCGAGTTGTTCGAGGGACACTGCCCCCACTGCCGCTGGCCGGACAGCACGCCGTTCCACACCGTCTCACGTCACCGTACGGGCGGCGGGATGACGATCTGGACCCGGTGCCAGTGCGGCTCCCTGCAGATGCGCACGGTCGACGCGGCCGGCGGCCGGATCGTCACGCGCGGGCGCCCGGCGCCGGACGCGGCCGGCGGCCCGTACCCGGCAGAGGTGCAGCAGCAGCCGGTGCCGGGGGTAGAAAGGTGCCATGACCGCTGACACCCCCGCCCCCGCCCCCGTCTGGAAGCGCACCATATGACGCAGCCCGCCCGCCGCCCCAGCATCCTGCTCATCACGAGCGACCAGCAGCACTGGAACACCCTCGGCCGCGGCAACCCGGAGATCCGCACCCCGCATCTCGACCGGCTCGCGGCCCAGGGCACCGCCTTCGAGCGCGCGTACTGCCCCAACCCGACGTGCACCCCCACCCGCGCCTCGATGATCACCGGGAAGTACCCCAGCCAGCACGGCGCCTGGACGCTCGGCACCAAGCTGCCGGAGGACCAGCCCACGCTCGGCGGCCACCTGAGCGCCGCGGGCTACGCCACCTCACTGGTCGGCAAGGCGCACTTCCAGCCGCTCGCGAGCACGGCGGAGCACCCTTCGATCGAGTCGTACCCGCTGCTGCAGGACCTGGATTTCTGGCGGGACTTCCACGGCCCGTACTACGGCTTCGACCATGTGGAGCTGGCCCGCAACCACACCGCGGAGGCGCACGCCGGACAGCACTACGCGCTCTGGCTGGAGCAGCAGGGGGGCGCGGACTGGCGGCGGTACTTCCGGCCGCCGACCGGCACCCTGGACCCCGGCGTGCGGCACACCTGGCCGATCCCCGAGGAGCTGCACTACAACGCCTGGATAGCCGAGCGCACGGGGGCGCTGCTTGACGGGTACGCCGAGCGCGGCGAACCGTTCTTCTGCTGGGCCAGCTTCTTCGACCCGCACCCGCCGTACCTCGTGCCCGAGCCCTGGGACCGGATGTACGACCCGGACGCGCTGACCGTGCCGGAGGCCGTCCCGGGCGAACACGACCGCAACCCGCCGCACTTCGGCCTCACGCAGCACGAGCGGCCGGACTTCTCGCCGTGGCAGGAGTCGGGGCAGTACGTCCACGGCTTCCACTCCCACCGGCTGCCGGCCGCCGAGCGGCGGCGGCTGGTGGCGACGTACTACGGGATGGTCAGCATGCTGGACGCGTACGTCGGCCGGATCCTGGACCGGCTCGACGCGCTGGGCCTGGCCGAGGACACGATCGTGGTGTTCACCACCGACCACGGGCACTTCTTCGGCCAGCACGGGCTGCAGGCCAAGGGCGCGTTCCACTACGAGGACCTGCTGCGGGTGCCGTTCCTGGCCCGCCTGCCCGGCCGGGTGCCCGCGGGGCGCGCCTCCTCCGCGCTGTTGTCGACCGTCGACCTGGCGCCGACCTTCCTGGAGCTGGCCGGGCTGCCGGTGCCGCGGGAGATGACCGGGGTGAGCCAGGCCGCGGTCCTCACCGGCGGCGCACCGAGCGCGCGGGACCACGTCATCTGCGAGTTCCGGCACGAGCCGGCCTCGGTCAGCCTGCGCACGTACGTCGACGACCGGTACAAGCTGACGGTCTATCAGGGGCGGACGTACGGCGAGCTGTTCGACCTGCACGCCGACCCGGGTGAGACCCGCAACCTGTGGGACGACCCGGGGAGCGCCGGGCTCAAGTCCGAGCTGCTGCTGAAGTACATCTGGGCGGAGCTCGGCAAGGAGCCGATGTGGATGCCGCGGGTGGCGGGGGCGTAGGCGCTCCCCGGGACGGGGTCAGTCCCGGCCGGTGTACTCGCGCAGATGCCGCGCGGTGAGGGTGTCCGCGTTCGCGACGAGGTCGGCCGGGGTGCCGGTGAACACCACCTGGCCGCCGTCGTGGCCGCCGCCGGGGCCGAGGTCGACGATCCAGTCGGCATGCGCCATGACCGCCTGGTGGTGCTCGATGACCACCACCGAGTTGCCGTCGTCGACCAGCCGGTCCAGCAGCGCCAGCAGCTTGTCGACGTCGGCCATGTGCAGCCCGGTGGTCGGCTCGTCGAGGATGTACGTGGCCGCCTTCTCGGCCATGTGGATGGCCAGCTTCAGCCGCTGCCGCTCGCCGCCGGAGAGGGTGTTGAGCGGCTGGCCGAGACGCAGGTAGCCCAGGCCCACGTCGGCGAGCCGGCCGAGGATGGCGTGCGCCTGGCCGGAGGAGAAGAAGCCGTGCGCCTCGGCGACCGACATCCCCAGCACCTCGCTGATGTTCTTGCCGCGCAGCGTGTACGTGAGCACCTCGGGCGTGTAGCGCTTGCCCTCGCACTCCTCGCACACGGACGCGACGCCGGCCATCATCGCCAGGTCGGTGTAGATCAGCCCGATGCCCTTGCAGGCGGGGCAGGCGCCCGCGGAGTTGGCGGAGAACAGCGCGGGCTTGACGCCGTTGGCCTTGGCAAAGGCCGTACGCATCGGGCCGAGGAGCCCGGTGTACGTCGCGGGGTTGGAGCGCCGCGAGCCGCGGATCGGCGACTGGTCGGCGACCACGACGCCGTCCCGGCCGGCGAGGTAGCCGTGCACGAGCGAGGACTTGCCGGAGCCGGCGACGCCGGTGACCACGGTGAGCACGCCGAGCGGCACCTCGACGCTGACGTCGCGGAGGTTGTGCAGGTCGGCGCCCTTGACGGTCAGATGGCCGCGCGGCTGCCTGGGCTGCTCGCGCAGCCGTACCCGGTGCTCCAGGTACCGGCCCGTCAGCGTGCCGGAGGCGCGCAGCCCCGGCACGTCTCCGCTGAAGGTGACGTGCCCGCCGTCGCTGCCGGCGCCGGGGCCGAGGTCCACGACGTGGTCGGCGATGGCGATGACCTCCGGCTTGTGCTCGACGACGAGCACGGTGTTGCCCTTGTCGCGCAGCCGCAGCAGCAGGCCGTTCATGCGCCGGATGTCGTGCGGGTGCAGCCCGATGGTGGGTTCGTCGAAGACGTATGTGACGTCGGTGAGGCTGGAGCCGAGGTGGCGGACCATCTTCACGCGCTGCGCCTCGCCGCCGGAGAGGGTGGCGGCGGGGCGGTCGAGGCTGAGGTAGCCGAGGCCGATCTCGACCAGCGAGTCCAGCACCCCGCGCAGGTTGTCCAGCAGCGGCCCCACCGACTCGTCCTCGACCGCGCGGAGGAACGCGGCGAGGTCGGTGATCTGCAGGGCGGCGCACTCGGCGATGTTCCGGCCGTGGATCTTCGAGGAGAGCGCAGCGGCGGAGAGCCGGGTGCCGCCGCAGTCGGGGCACTCGGCGAAGACGACGGCCCGGTCCACGAACGTGCGGATGTGGCCCTGCAGCGCGTCGCGCTCCTTCACCAGCCACATCCGTGTGATCTTGGGGACGAGCCCCTCGTACGTGATGTTGTGGTTGCCGGCCTTGACCTTCACGGTCTCCTTGTGCAGGAGGTCGTGCCACTCCTGATCGGTGAAGTCCGCGAGCTTCTTGTCCGGGTCGTAGAAGCCGGAGGAGGCCAGCACCTCCCAGTACCAGTTGCCGACGGCGAAGTTCGGGACGGTGACGGCGCCCTCGTTGATCGAGAGCCGGCGGTCGACGAGCTGGTCGACGTCGATCTGCGAGACCTCGCCCAGGCCCTCGCAGCGCGGGCACATGCCCTCGGGGACGTTGAAGCTGAACGCGCCCGAGGTGCCGATGTGCGGCTCGCCGAGCCGGCTGAACAGGATGCGCAGCATCGCGTACGCGTCGGTGGCCGTGCCCACCGTGGAGCGCGAGTTGGCGCCCATGCGCTCCTGGTCGATGACGATGGCGGCGGAGAGGTTGTGCAGCCCGTCGGCGTCGGGCCGGGGCAGGTTCGGCATGAAGGACTGGAGGAAGGCGCTGTACGTCTCGTTGATCAGCCGCTGCGACTCCGCGGCGATGGTGCCGAAGACGAGCGAGGACTTTCCGGAGCCGGAGACGCCGGTGAAGACCGAGAGCCGCCGCTTGGGGATGTCGAGCGAGATGCCGGTCAGGTTGTTCGCCCGGGCGCCGCGCACCTTGATCATGTCGTGGGTGTCGGCGGGGCTGGCCGCGCCGGCGGCCGGTCCGGGGTCCGTGGGGTCGCTCACTGCTGCTTGCGCTGAACACATGAGCGACATCCTAATCAAATTTGACTAGCGAGCGCTCCCGGGTTTCCCGCCGGGCAGTGCGTCGGCCAGCGTCGCCATCGGCTCGAGCGCGCCGAGCAGCCCGCAGCACCGCATGATCCGGTGGGCGACGACGCCCTCGGGGCAGACCAGCCGCAGCTCACCGCCGCGGTCGCCGGTGCGCCTGCGGGCCCGTACCAGTAACCGCAGCCCCGAGCAGTCCAGGAACTCCGTCCGGCACAGGTCGATGACCACGCGCGGCGCGGGCGCGCCGGTGATCACGTCGAGGTACGGCTCGAGGTCGAGCTGGGCGGCGAGGTCGATCTCGCCGTGCAGTTCCAGCACGGTGAACCCGTGCAGCAGGTAGCTCCGCGCGAAGCGCGACTCCACCCGGTCGGCATGGTCGTCGCCGGTACGCCACGAAGCTCCGGTCACGTCGTCTGTGTACACCACGTGCTCCCCCCACGGGGCCCGTTCTGCCCAGCCGGGGGCAGGCAGCCGAGGTCAAAGTCACCGGGGTCCTGGGTGGACCGCCAACCGTAGTGCGGCATGTCGGGACAGGGGCAAGGTTGGCGCAAACGAGCCGGCCAAGATTCCCTCGACCGGGCGATTAATTCACAATCAGCTTGACAGATGCTCAGGGCATATGGCAATGGGCTGTCACTGCATCCGCTCCCGGCGCGTAAGTCCACGCCGCACCGCGCTTCCGTCCATGGCCGCCGTCGCCGACGGGCTGGTAAGCCTGGCCAGTTGCCGTCGTCCCAGGGAGCCGCCATGCCGCAGGAGATCCCAGCGCCCGCACCGCACAGACCGTCCGCACGTACGACGCCGCCTCCGGGACCGTACGCCCGCCGCCGGACCCGGCGGCCCCGCACCCGCCCGCTGTGGCTCGCCGCAGCCGCCGGGATGCTGCTCTCCCTCGCCCCCGGCGTGCCCGCGTCCCAGGCCGCCGAGCCCAACCCCGCGCCGGTCACGATCCCTTCGGTGCGCTCGTGGGAGGGCGGCCAGGGCACGTGGGAGCTGACCCCGCGCAGCCGCATCGTGCTGGACCGCGGCGACGGCGGGAAGCTGGCGCCCACCGCGACACTGCTCGCCCGCGAGCTGGACCTCCAGGAGGGGCTGCGCCCGCAGATCGCCACCGGCCGCCCCGGCCGCGGCGACATCGGCCTGTCCCTCGGCGGCTCCGCCCCCTCCCCCGAGGGCTACGAACTGGACCTCGCCGACGCCGCCCGGATCACCGCGCCCGACCGCCGCGGCGTGCTCTACGGCACCCGCACCCTGCTGCAGGCCCTGCGCACCAGCGCCGAGCCGCACGCCGTCGCCCGCGGCACCGCCCGCGACCACCCCACCCACGGCGAGCGCGGCACGATGCTCGACGCGGGCCGCCGGTACTACTCCGTGGACTACCTCAAGCAGCAGATCCGCCAGCTCGCCTGGTACAAGGTCAACACCTTCCACCTGCACCTGACCGACTGGAACGGCTACCGCATCGAGAGCGACCGGTTTCCCGAGATCGTCTCCGAAGAGCACTACACCAAGAAAGAGTTGCGCGACCTGGAGGACTACGCCACGCGCTACGGGGTGACGCTCGTCCCCGAGATCGACCTGCCCGGACACGCCGTCTCCATCGGCGACGCCCGCCCCGACCTGGCGTTCTCCTGCGAGTCGATGTCCCGGCCGAACAACGGCTGGGAAGGCTCCGACCGCGGCAACTGGACGCTGGACTACACCAGCCCTCAGACCCGCCGCTTCGCCCGCGAACTGGTCGCCGAGGTCGCGGACATCTTCGACAGCCCGTACCTCCACATCGGCACCGACGAGATCCCGCTGCAGCCGGCGCAGGAGGCGTGCCCCGAACTGGTCGCGTACCAGGAGAAGCAGGGCTACCTCTACCCGGGCGACGTGCTGGTGGAGTTCATCGACGACCTGGCCGGGGCCGTCCGCGCCGAGGGCAAGACGGCGCAGGTCTGGCAGTGGTGGGACTACCGGCAGCCCACGAGCATCGACCCGGACAAGCGCACCGGCGTCACCGAGTGGCTCTCGCCCCCGGGCGGTCGGGCCGCCCAGGGCTACCCGACCGTCGGCATGGAGGAAAGCAAGCTGTACATGAGCGCCGGATTCGGCGCCACGCCCGGCGACTACGCCTTCTTCGACGTGCGCGAGGTGTACCGCAACTACCCGTTCGAGGCCGCGCCCGGCATCCTCGGCTACCGGATGGCCCGCTGGTCCGACCGCACCTACGACTACTCCGTCGGCTGGGTCGACTACTTCGCCCGCCGCCCGCTCGCCGTCGTCGCCGACCGCACCTGGGCGACCCCGGCCGGCTCCCCCGTGCAGCCGTTCCTCGACGACTACGACCGCGTCGGCGACGCGCTGCCGCTCACGACCTCCGACCCGGCCGACCCCGAGTCGCAGATCGGCGCCAACTCCGGCCTGTACGGGCAGGACGGCTGGACGGCGGCGGCCACCAGCGAGGAGAGCGCCGGCGAGCCGGGCCAGGCCGCGAACGCCGTCGACAACGACCCGTACACCCACTGGCACAGCGACTACAGCGCCGCGCTGCCGCAGCAGTTGTCCGTCGACACGGGCGCCCGGCGGAAGCTGGCCGGGGTGCGCTGCATGCCGCGGCAGGACGGCGGCATCAACGGCCGGGTCAAGGACTACGAGGTGCTGGTCTCCGCCGACGGCGAGGACTGGCAGACCGTGGCCGCCGGCAGCTTCCCCGAGGACCGCACGGAGTTCACGGTGCCGTTCCGGGAGGTGGAGGCCCGGCACATCGCGCTGAAGGTGCTCAGTGAGCACGGAGAGTCGGACACCTTCGCCTCGGTGGCCGAACTGGACGCCGTACGCGCCCGCTGAGCCCGCCGGGGGGCGCCGAGGTGAATGCCGGATGGCGCCGCGGCACTCCCCGGATGACATTCCGGCATAACTGGAATAGCTGAAAAAGCTGGACAACCCTCGCCCTCTGCGGGGGGTCTGACCCCATGTCAGTCCCCCCACAGGAAGGAATTCAGGGATGAGGACTCGGGGAACCACCGCCCTCGCGGTCGCCGTGGCGCTCGCCGCCGGCGCCGCACTCGCCGCCCCGGCCACGGCAGCGGCGCCGGCGACCGGCCGCGCGCACGAAGCCCGCTGGGAGATATCGCTGGCCGGCAGCCTGCCGGGCGGAGCCCGGCTGAACGCGGTGACGTCCGCGGGCGAACGCGCCTGGGCCGTCGGTTCCGACAGCCTCTACGAGGGCACGTCGGACGGCGTCGTGCTGCAGTGGGACGGCCGGCGGTGGCGCGAGGCCGGGGACCCCGCCCTGCCGCCGGTCGACTACTGGAACAGTGTGGACGCCTCCTCCTCGCACAACGTGTGGGCGTACGGCTCGAACCACGACGACGAGTTCGTGGTCCGCTACGACGGCCGCAGGTGGCGGCAGGTGCCGCTGCCGGAGCTGCCCGGCGGCGGGCACCACGGCTCCGCGGAGATCGCCGCCGAACGGCACCGCGTCTGGGTGGCGGGCTGGGAGCGGCTGAGCACGTACGCGCACGGCTCGTGGACGACGGAGGAGCTGCCGAAGGGGCTCGACGTGCTCGACGTCGACTCGCGCTCCTCCCGCAGCGCCTGGGCCGTCGGCGGCTTCGCGTACGTCGGCGAGGAGAGCCGCCCCGTGGTGCTGCGCTGGCGGGACGGCGGCTGGTCCGAGACCGAGGCGCCGGACGACCCGGACCTGCGGCTGACCGACGTCCACGTGGAGTCCGGCCGCAGCGTCTGGGCGACCGGCAGGGTCCCCGCGGCCGACGGCGGATTCGCCGAGCCCAGGGTCTACCACTGGAACGGATACGGATGGCGGGACGTCACCGGCCCGGTGGCCGGGCTCTTCGCCGAGAGCGTCACCGGCGACGGCCGCGGCGGGATCTGGCTGTCCGGCGACCCGTACGGCTGGGAGGGGCCGCCGGTCTTCTGGCACTACGACGGCCGCCGCTGGAGCCGGCACGAGGGCGCCGCGGTCACGGCCGGCGAGACGCAGGCGCACGAGGTCACCGACCTGGCGCCGGGCGGATGGCGCGGCGGGCCCTGGGCCGTGGGCAGCTATGCGCACGTGGAGGGCCAGACGGCGTACCAGCACGAGCTGATCGAGCATCTGGACCGCCGCTGAGCCGGTTATTCGGTTGCCGTGCCCGGCCGGTGCTGCTGCACTGTCCGGGCACGGCAGACCCGTGACCCCGTACCGGAAGGAAACGCGCATGCGCGCAGCGTTCATGTCCACCCAGCAGGCCATCGCCATCCACACAAGGGACATGACGCTTCGTGCACACGCTGAACCTGGGAATCCTGGCCCATGTCGACGCCGGTAAGACCAGCCTGACCGAGCGGCTGCTGCACGCCGCGGGGATCGTCGACGAAGTCGGGAGCGTCGACGACGGCAGTACCCTCACCGATTCGCTCGCGCTGGAGCGGCAGCGCGGGATCACCATCAAGTCCGCCGTCGTCTCCTTCGCGCTCGACGGCATCACCGTCAACCTCATCGACACGCCCGGCCACCCGGACTTCATCGCCGAGGTGGAGCGGGTGCTGCACGTCCTCGACGGGGCGGTGCTCGTGGTCTCCGCCGTGGAGGGCGTGCAGGCCCAGACGCGCGTGCTGATGCGCACGCTGCGGCGGCTGGCCATCCCCACCCTGATCTTCGTCAACAAGACCGACCGGCGCGGCGCGCGCGACGACGCACTGGTGCGCGACATCGCCGCGAAGCTGGCGCCGGGCGCCGTCGCCATGGGCTCCGTCCGCGGACTCGGCACCCGCGCCGCCGTGTTCACGCCGTACGGGCCGGACCGCCCGGACCACCCGGACGCCCCGGATGATGCGGCGTTCACCGGCCGGCTGGCCGACGTGCTCACGGGTCACGACGACGCGCTGCTCGCGGACTACGTCGCCGACGAGGCGGCCGTGACGTACCGCCGGCTGCGCAAGAGCCTGGCCGAGCAGACCGCCGGCGCGCTCGTGCACCCGGTGTACTTCGGCTCCGCCGCCACCGGTGCCGGCGTCGCGGAGCTGACCGCGGGCATCAAGGAGCTGCTGCCCGCGCCCGCCGGGGACGACGAGGCGCCGGCCGCGGGCACGGTCTTCAAGGTGGAGCGCGGTCCGGGCGGCGAGAAGGTCGCGTACGTGCGGATGCTCGCCGGTACGGTACGCACCCGCCAGGAGCTGGCGTACGGCGACGGCGACCGCGCGCCCGTGACGGAGAAGGTCACCGGCGTCGAGGTCTTCGAGCACGGCGCGGCGGTGCCCGCGGCCGGGGCCGGGGCCGGGCGCATCGCGCTGGTGCGGGGCCTGGCCGGCGTGCGCATCGGCGACGCGGTCGGCGCAGCGGTCGGCCGGGCCGGGGACGCGCGTCGGCACCACTTCGCGCCGCCGACGCTGGAGACGGTGGTGGTGCCGGAGCGGGCCGCCGACCGGGGCGCGCTGCACGCGGCGCTCTTCCAGCTCGCCGAGCAGGACCCGCTGATCGCGCTGCGCCAGGACGACATCCGCCAGGAGCTGTACGTCTCGCTCTACGGCGAGGTGCAGAAGGAGGTCATCGGGGCCACCCTCGCGGGCGAGTACGGGCTGCCGGTCTCCTTCCGCGAGTCGTCCGTCATCCACATCGAGCGGCTGGCCGGCGAAGGCGCGGCATACGATAAGGGCGACACGGACACGAACCCGTTCCTGGCCACCGTCGGACTGCACGTGGCGCCGGCGCCGCCGGGCACGGGCGTGGTCTTCGGCCTGGCGGTGGAGCTGGGCTCGATGCCGTACGCGTTCTTCAAGGCCGTCGAGGACACGGTCCGCGCGACGCTGCACCAGGGCCTGTGCGGCTGGAAGGTCCCCGACGTGCGGGTGACGATGACCCACTCCGGCTACTGGCCCCGGCAGAGCCACGCCCACCAGGGCTTCAGCAAGGCCATGTCGAGCACCGGCGCGGACTTCCGCGGCATCACGCCGCTGGTGCTCGCGGACGCGCTGAAGCGGGCGGGCACGCGGGTGCACGAGCCGGTGCAGCGGTTCCGGCTGGAGGCGCCCGAGGACGCGGTGCCGGGGCTGTGGCCGGTGTTCGCGGCGCTGGGCGCGGTGGTCGACGGGCAGGAGGTGCGCGGCGGGGTCGCGGTGCTGGAGGGCGAGGTGCCCGCGGCGCAGGTGCACGGTCTGGAGCGGCGGCTGCCGGGGCTGACCCGGGGCGAGGGCGTGCTGGAGACGGCCTTCGGCCGCTACCGGGCCGTGCGCGGGCCGGCCCCGGCCCGGCCGCGGACCGACCACAACCCGCTGGACCGCAAGGAGTATCTGCTGCACGTCCAGCGGCGGGTGTGAGTGGCGGTACGGGTACGCGGGTGGCCGCCCGAGCCCGTACCGCCGGCTTCGGCCCGGGCTGCGATTCCCGGGTGTGCTCCCCGGCAGGCCCCCCGGTGGAGCGGGCGCTCAGGGAGTGAGCGCGGCGAGCGGTTCGCGGGCCAGGACGCGCACCGCCTCCTCGGCCAGCGCGCGGATGTCGCCGCGCGGCTCTTCGGGGTAGCGGTCGCGGCGCCGCGCCCAGGCGTCCTCGTACGCGAACCAGTCGACGGCGGCCGGTTCCGCGCCGGTCGCGAGCGCCGTGTCGAGCGTGGCGAAGTAGGTCTGCCAGCGGCCGTGGTAGAAGTCGCCGAGCAGGCCCTGCCACTCGCGGTTCGCGTAGTCGTGCAGCCCGGCCTCGGCGCCGGCGCGCGGGCCCCAGGTGGTGATCAGCGAGCGCGCGTCGTACTCCAGTTGACCGCGCTCGGCGCGGTCGGCGCCCCAGGCCCGGGCCTCGGCGAGATACCGGCCGAGCAGGTGCTGCGGGTCGGTGCCCACCACCCGGTCCAGCAGCCGGATCAGCTCCAGCCAGGCGGAGGTCAGCTCGCGCAGCCCGCCGCGGTCGCCGGCCTGGTACGCCTGTCTGATCCGCGCCAGCAGCGGGCGGCTGCGGTTGGCGAGGGTCTGTCTGGCGACGTCCATGAGGTCGTGGCGGTACGCGGCGGACTCGCGCAGCCCGGGGGCGACGGCCAGGAGTTCGGTGAGCGCGCGGTCGAAGGCGGCGATGTCGTAGCGGTCCGCCTGCGGGCTCCAGGCGGCGGCGCTGCGGGCGTGGAGGTCCGGGCGGGCGCAGAAGAGGCTGTCGGCGCCCTCGCTCCAGGAGTCGGCGCGGGTAGTCCCGTACGCGGTCTCGCGCAGCACCTGCCAGGCGCCGGCCGCGTGCGGGTCGGCGGCGCCGTAGCGTGCGGTGGCGTACTCGCGGAACCAGGCGTCGAGGTCGATCCGGCCCGGGGTCCAGGCGAGTTCGGTGAGCAGGGACATCGCGGCGGGGTTGTTGTCGGCGCCCTCGGGCATCATGGCGATGCCGGCCAGGGCGCTGCCCGGCTTGTCGCGCCAGGCGGGGTAGAGCTCGGTCCAGTCGGGGGTGTTGGCGCCGAGGGGGGTGTGGCCGCCGAAGTTCCAGATGGAGCCGAAGGCGTAGGGCGTGCCGAGCCAGTCGGCCTCGCGGTCGGTGACGGTGGGGAAGCGGTCCGGCAGGCCGTCGAGGATGAGCATGCGGTCGCGGTCGATTGCCTCGATGATCTCCCGGCGCGGGTTGGTCTGCCAGCCGAGTATCGCCCAGAGGGCGTCGGGGTGGGCGCGCCGCAGCGCGGCCTCCACGGCGCGGGCGGCCTCGCCGACGGGTACGCCGCCCGGGTCGCCGCCCTCGTGCAGCAGGTCCATCTTGTACAGGCCGGCGGGGCCGAGCAGGTCGCGCTGGTGGCCGTAGAAGGCGGCGGCGACCTCGGCGAAGAGCGGGTCGCGGGGGTCGAGCCAGCCGGGGCGCTCGAAGCCGACCCAGCCGCCCTGCGGCACGACCTGGGCACCGGGGTTCTTCTCGGCGAACCCGTCGGGAACGGTGCCGAAGTACCCGGGGAGCACGGGCGTCATGCCCAGCTCGCGGGCGCGCGCGGTGACGCGGGCGCCCAGTTCGGCGCGCAGCCGCAGCAGGCGGGCGGAGACGGGGCCGCCGAAGTACGCCATGTTCTGCAGCAGCCACCAGGGCTGGTGCGCGGGGGCGGGGATCCAGGCGCGCATCTCGGCGTCGGAGTAGCCGAAGGCGCGGAAGGTCTCGTAGTAGACGGCGTCGGTGCCGACGCAGATCAGCACCTCGTTGACGCCGTGCAGCGCGAGCACGTCGAGGGCGCGCTCCCAGGCGGCGAAGTCGCGGTAGGCGCCGGTGTAGCCCTCGTTGGTGTCGTTGTACGCGAAGCGGTGCGGCACCTGCGCCTCGCCGGCGAGGCCGGGGCCCGGGGCGGGCAGCAGGGCGGGCAGGTCGAGTTGGTCGCCGTTCCAGGAGATGTGCGCCCGCGCGGTGCGCTTGAGGTACGCGCCGACGCCGGTGAGCAGCGCGCCGGTGCCGGTGGCGGCGACGGCGACACGGCCGCGGGAGCCGGTGACGCGGTAGCGGTCGGGGCCGCCGCCGGGGCCGCCTTCTGGCAGCACCGTCAGCTCGAACTGCCGGTGGTGGCCGGGCAGCAGCCGCGCCAGCGCCCGGCGGGCGCCCGCGGTGCCGTCGCCGCCACCGCCGTCGCCACCGTCGTCTCCGCCGCTGCCGTACGCACCGTCGCCACCGCCGTCGCGCGCCGCCGCCGGGGTCGCGAGGCCGAGGGCCGGCAGCAGCGCCGTGCCGCCGGCGATCGACGTCCCTGCCAGGAAGTGCCTGCGGTTCACGCTCATCGGATCCCTCCGGGGAAGTCGGTGATCGGGCCTCAGTGCTGGTGCGCGGGCCGGCGCTGGCCGGCCGCGAAGTACTCCGCGAGCGCGGGGTCTGGCGGCGGTACGTCGTAGGCCATGCCGCCGGAGCGCAGCGAACGGGTCGCGAGCACGCCGGCGGCGACGCTCATCCGGGCGGCCAGGGGCGAGGTGTCGGTGGCGCCGCCGAGGCGGACGAAGCGGCAGAACTCCGCGACGACCCGCTCGTCGGCCCGGCCGTGCGCGCCCTCGGCGGCGGGTATGCGGTGGATGGCGTCGGCGCCGGGGCGGTAGCCGGAGGGGCCGGTGTGCCAGACGCGGACCTCGTCGCCGGGGCGGTCGCCGAAGTTCTCCAGCCGGCCCTCGGTGCCGATGACGGTGTAGCTGCGCCAGTAGTCGGGGCTGAAGTGGCACTGCTGGTAGGCGGCGATGACGCCGTTGTCGAGGCGCATGTTCATCACGGAGACGTCCTCGACGTCCACCACCGGGTTCAGGTCGCGGCGCGCCGCGGGCGGCCAGGTGTCGTCCCGGTGCCGGCCGCCGGGGCGCGGGGTGCCGGGCGGCCGGCGGGGCAGGTCGCCGTAGAGCATGAGGGCCCCGAGGGCGTGCACGCGGCTGGTGTAGCCACCGGCGAGCCAGTGCACGACGTCGATGTCGTGGGCGGCCTTCTGCACCAGCAGCCCGGTGGTGCGGCGGCGTTCGGCGTGCCAGTCCTTGAAGTAGTAGTCGCCGCCGTAGGCGACGAAGTGCCGCACCCACACGGTGCGCGGGGCGCCGATGTCGCCGCGCGCGACGATGTCGCGCATCAGCCGGACGACGCCCGAGTGCCGCATGGTGTCCCCGACGTACAGCGGCGTGCCCGTCTCGTACGCGGTGCGCAGGATCGCGTCGCACTGCTCGATCGTGATGCCGAGGGGCTTCTCGACGAAGACCGGCTTGCCGGCTTCGAGCGCGGCGCGGGCGACGGTCGCGTGGGTGTCGTCGGGGGTGGTGACGACGATCGCGTCCACCCCGTCGGCGTCCGCGGCGTCGAGCAGCCGGCGGTGGTCGGGGTACGCGACGGCGCCGGGGAAGCGCTCGGCGACGCCGGCGCGCACCACCGGGTCGGTGTCGGCGACGGCGGCCACGACGGAGCCCACGCCGGGCCGATGGGCGGCGTCGGCGAGGCTGCCGCGCAGCCCGAGGCCGACGACCCCCAGCCGCAGGTCCGTCACGATGCTCCCGCGCCCGCTCACTGGTGCACCATCCTTGTGTCGGTGGTCGTGTGACTGCTGATGCACCCGAGGTGCCGCCGGGTTACCGCCCTGCTCGCTCGACGCGTTGATGACGTCCGGCATGAGTTCTGCGGGATCCGGCGGTTGCCCGGGGCGTGGAGACCGTCGACAGGGCTGAGCGCCGTCGAGCGCCGAACAGTGAGCGGACTGGCAGACACGCTCCGGCACCGATACGAGGGTGCCTCCCCACTGGGTCTAGCAGCGGAGAGGCTGACATGGAGTCTGCCAGC
>NZ_JCANSZ010000058.1:0-44767 GCF_059570535.1 Streptomyces sp. CNP082 | reverse complement strand
CACGGCCGAGAAGTACGCCGTTCCGGGAGGGCCAGGGTGAATCAGGAATTCTGACGCACGTGCTTCGCAGCAACACTCCACGGTTCCCGTGGAAGGCCCCCAGCACCACGCTGACCTGCGAGCTCACCGGCATCACAGAGGCATCGGTTTCGGCCGGAACGAACCCCACCAGCATCCCGGACCGGCATCAGCCCCGTCAGAGCGGACAGAAGCACTTCCGGCGCGCGCCACGAGATTTACCACGCCCCCGGCGCGCACCGAAGGTGCGCTGGATCGCTGACCTGGGGTCACGGGAGCGCGTCAGACTCCTTCCTTGGCCTCTGTGGCCTGGGACTCGTGCCGGGGGGCGCAAGCGTCGGCGGGGGACCCGTCCTTCTGCGCGCTGCCGTCGGAGATCGGGTGACTTGCCGCCGGGGTGCTCGTTGTCCGGGCATGCCAACGCCTCGTACCCATGACGAACGCCTGGCTGCCGCCCGCCTGCGGCTTCGGCAGGAGTTCCAGATGTGGCTGTCGACCGGCGGGTGCTCCGGGCCGCATCTGATCCCGGTGGCGTTCGTCGGCGACGACGACGCCATCGTCACCGCGACCGGTGAGAGCAGCAGAACCGTACGGAACCTCCGGGAGACCGGGCGGGCCCGTGTGGCGGTGGGCACCACGGCTGATGTGGTGATGGTCGATACCGTTCTCGACGGTCTCGTGCCGGAGGTCGCCACGGACGTCGCCGACCGCTTTGCCGCTGTCTCCCACGACCCGCGGCAGATGCCGGGCTACGTCTATATCAGGCTGCTCCCGCGCCGGATTCAGGTGTGGAACGGATTTCACGAGTTTTCCGGCCGGACGGTGATACTCAAAGGCGAGTGGCTGCCGGACCCGGTCGACTGAACCGGTCGCGGAGTCCGCGATTACGAGCGTGCCTCATGTTTCGCGCATTCTGCGGCGAAATGGTCCAGGGTGACGCGCCAGCCTTCCCCGTAGTTGCAGTCCGTGGGCAGCAGGGACGGGTCGACGTTCTCCCAGCCGGTGTGTTCGACCGATACGCGTGTCGAATGGTCGGTCAGCTTCTCAAAGATCAGTTCAACGTAGGTCGAGGGGCCGGGGAGTACATCCCACCGGAGCGTGAAACCATGCGGCGGATTCCATCTGGTGATCAAACCCCAGTCGCGCTCGCCGTCCGGCAGGACCTCGTACATGCGACCGCCGACATGCTTTTCCACCACGACCGTCTTGATCTGATCCCGCCCCAGCGAGTAGGACTGCAGCGGCCACCAGTCCGCAACCCGGCCGACGAAGGTCGAGAACGTCGATTCCTGGCTGCAGTTCACCACGATGCTCGCCCTCACGACGTGCTCGTCGGCTACGACACCCGGGTGCCTAGCGTTTACTGAACTCATCCACCTGGCCCTCGATGTTGTTCGGAAACGGCGAGCGTCCTGGCGTCATGTCCGCTTTGGGTAAATCCCCTGGACAGTCGGCACATTGGTCCGAGCGCTCGACTTCCCTGTTCAGCATGGCTGTCGCCGGCGCCTCTCGGCCCACCTCGACGGTTCGCGACGCCGTCAGGATACCGTCCGCGCCCTAGCCGGACATCCCTTTCTCTCGATTGTCCGGTTCGTCGCCTTGGTCGCTCTCGCCGCCGCTGCCGCGGTTGCTGTCGTTGTCGCTGTGCGCGTTGGCCTCGGCTTCTTCCGCGATTTCCTTGGCGAGTGCGAGGCTGTTGGACCAGAGGTTGTTGAAGTACTGGTGCAGTATCGCGATTCCGTCGGCCCGGGTGCGGTAGAGCCGGTTTCTTCCGGCACGGCGTTCCTCGACTAGTCCCGCCTCCTTGAGTACGCGAAGGTGCTGCGAGACGGCCTGGCGGGTGACCGTGAAGTGCCCCGCGATCTCACCGGCGGACATCTCCGTGCTGGCCACCAGTTCGAGCATGGTGCGGCGATTTTCGTCTGAGAACGCGCGCAGGACCGCGTTGGTCGATACCTCATCCGGATGTTTCGAAAGCCTTGTCATGGTCAGGCGCCGCCATCTTCTGCTGTCGGATGACTAGTACGGCAACAAGTGCTCCGATGACACTGAGCACACCAATCCCGACCAACGCGGGACCTATCCCTTCGGCCATACTAGCAGCAGTTCCGTAGTCCCCGAATGCGGCGAACCACGCGGTCACCATCGCGACGCCGAATACCGCGCCGACGTACGCGGACGTCTCGCTGGATCCGGATGCCATCCCGGCTTGCTGGGGAGTCACAGAACGCATCACCGCGGAGGAGACTGAGGGGAACGCAATCGCGGTGCCGACGCCGGCGCAGAGGAGCGGAAGCCACAGGCTGCCGTATCCCGCCGCGGAGTCGGACAATTCCGCGCCGATCCATAGAAATGCCACCCCTGGCAGCAGGAGGCCGACGGTGACCAGGTAACGCTCGCCAATCTTGTCCGCCAACTGACCGACGAACGGGGAAATCACCAGGGTCAGCGCGGTCCACGGCAGCAGGCGTACACCCACTTCGATGGGACTGTTTCCCAGTCCGAGCTGAATGTACTGGGTAAGGAGGAAAGCCGGACCGAACATTCCTGCATTGAGGATGAAGTTGGATACACATCCTGCGGAGACGTTCGGGTTCCGGAACAGGCTGATATCGATCATCGGCTCTGCCGTCCGGCGTTCCCACAGGACGAAACCCACGAGCAGGAGCGGCCCCGCGATGAGCCCGCCGAGGATCGTGAGGTCCGTCCACTCCCGCTCCGGGCCGCGGATCAGCGCCTGCACGATGAGCAGGACCGCGGAGGTGGCCATGAAGAGGCCGACCGGGTCGATCCTCCTGGAGCCGCCGAAGGACTCCGGCACGTGCATGCGGGCAAACGTGATGACGCCGAGGCCGATGGGGACGTTGAGCCAGAAGATCCAGTGCCAGCTGAAGCCCTCGATGATCGCTCCGCCGACGACCGGTCCGGACGCGACGGCAATACCGATGACGCCGCCCCAGATGCCGATGGCTTTGCCCCGTTCCTCGGGCGGGGTCACCGAGGTGATCAACGCGAGGGTCAGCGGGAGCACGATCCCGCCGCCGATGCCCTGCACGACCCGGGCGCCGATGAGGAAGTTCAGCGACGGGCTGACGGCACACAGGATGGAGCCGGCCGTGAACACCGTCAGGCCGATCGAGAACACCCGCAGGCGGCCGAAGCGGTCGGCCAGGGTCGTACCGGTGAGGATCAGTGACGCGAAGGCCAGCGTGTACGCGTTGACCGCCCAGCTCAGATTGGCCGCGTCACCTCCGAGATCCTCGTGCAGCGTCGGCAGCGCGGTCGCCACGACCAGATTGTCCAGACTCACCATGAAGTTGGTGAGTGCGGCAAGCGCGATCGTCCAGGCCACCTGCTGTTTGGGAAAGGTGTCTCGTGCTGGCTGCATCAACCCTGCTCCTGTCTGGCACCTCAGCAGAACGGCCAAGGACAGTTCCCTCAGTTCCCTAACGAATTGTTACGTTAGTGAGGACTTACGTTTGGGTCAACCCCAAGCCAGGGCCAGAGGTTGCCGCTGGTGAGGTCCTGGCGGGAGCCCGCAGCGGTGCGGTGCGGGGGGCGTGACGGGCCGGCCGGTCCCCGGCCGCCACGGGCTCCCACCTGGTCAGGTCCGTGAGCAGTCAGGCCGCGTACTGCTCCGCAGGAGGCTGGAGAGGTAGCGGTCGAGCCCCGGGACCGAGAGCAGCGCGGGCACCATCCCCGCCGTCGGCTCCTGGAGCACGACGTCGGCGCTGATCTCGTCGGCCGGCCGGACGTCGAACTCCTCGCTCACGCCGACGAGTACTTCCGCTAACGAGTCCTCGGATCCCTGCTTGACCACAATCGCCCGCATCAGCCACGTGCCGCACGGCAGACCGCCGAAGCAGAACCCGCCCTCGGGGTCTGCGAACCCCGCGGCGACAGGCGGCATAAGCGGCCTCGTACTCGAGAACACGCTTACGTGGGTGCGCGTTGGCCGGTTTCGCGGCGTGCCGATCAGCCGGCCCGTGACGCAGCCGCGATGGCTGACATCGTGTATGACTCCCGGGGCGGCCAGGTCGAAGGGCGTGAGATCGGCGCGAGAGGAGCGTCTGTACTGGGACGGGGTGAACCCGACGACTTCGGTGAACCGCGTGGTGAAGGTGCCCAGGCTCTGGTAGCCGACTGCGGACGCGATGTCGGACACGGTCGCCATGCTTGTCGACAGCAACTGCTTGCCCCGTGCCATCCGGACCGCGCAGAGGAAGCGCCCAGGTGAGCACCCTGCCTCTCGGCGGAACTTCCGGGCGAAGTGGAACTTGCTGTACCGCACGAACGCCGCGATGTCGCCGAGGCTGAGCGGGTGTCCGCAGTTCTCCCACATGTAGATCATGCTGTCCCCAACCGGATCAGACATGGCTCCCCCTCCGATCTCCTGATCGAATACTTGCCAGTGGATCTACCGGGTGTGTTTCTCGAAGAAGGCACAGCTCGCCACCGGGGGCGGGGCAATCTGCGCTGCCGGGACGGTGTTCTGGTTCTTTCGCCCGTCGAGCGGGCCGGGCGGCTGCATTTCACAAATGAAACGCACCCGGGTCCACCCGCCCGTTGAAATCTCAGAGGTCCATATGGAACGTTTCCCGCAGAAAAATCTGACGGTGCGGTGATGACGAATTGTGGGTAGCTCGCGTCAGTGGCGGCTACCGGCCTCCCTCCGTGGGGGAGGTGGTGTCCCACCAAGTGATGCAGGACCTGGCGCCGCGGGGCAGCGCGACGCTGGAAACCCGGTGCCCGTCCGGTCCAAGCACCTGCGCGATGAGGGGCGGCGTGCAGGCGCCGCAGAGCCCGGCCAGTCGGCTGGCCCCTGCCGGAACAGGAACCAGAAAGTCCATATCCCTGCACCACGCGCTGGGACGCCACACTCCGTGACTCCCTGTAACGCGGCCACGCGAGCCATCGCCTGGCCAGCGCTAACGCCGTTCCCCGCGCTGGCCGATCAACGGCCGTGAGAGAGATTACTAACTTTTTTTGGATTGAGCAACGAGAGAGAAGCGCTCGAGTCCCGTTCGATGCCAGTCTCATGGTGACGTGGCGTAGTCAAGCGAGCGCGAGGTGCTGGCATGGTTTCGTGGCTGGGACACATCCGTCGCATATCGCTCACTCCGGACGCGGATCAGGCGTCGTTACGCACACGGGGCTTCCCCGACCGCGATCCGCATGCGAGGACCTGCCTGGAGACCGCCGGCGGCTCGTTCATCGAAGGGTTCGGCGTCGCAGCCCAGAGTGCGACCGCGGCCGAGGCCACGGCAGCGCTGGCGGAGATCGACGGCGCCCGGCGCGGGTTCGCGTTCGAAGGCGCGGCCATGGCCATGGGCATACGTGACGCGTTGCCGCTGGGCCACCGCCACCACGTTGCCGACCTCCTCGCGGCGGCCGACGAGCACATCTACATGATCCACGTCGGCGTCGGCTGGTCCTTCGCCCGACTGCCCCGCCCCCTGCGGCGGGCGGCGGCGATCGGGCTGACCGACCCCACCCTCACGTGGCTGGCCCTGGACGGCTACGGCTTCCACCAGGCCTTCTTCCACACGGACAGGTACGTGCAGCGGCAGTACGCCGACCCCCGTCCACCCCTGCCCACGGGCGACCACCCGGAGTACGCCCCCCACGCGGTCGATCAGGGAATCGGGCGGGCCCTGTGGTTCGTCGCGGGTGCCGATCCGGACCGGGCGCTGCGGCTGATCGACGCGTTCGCGCCGGAGCGGCACGAGGATCTGTTCGCCGGAATCGGGCTGGCCGCCACGTACGCGGGCGGTGTGGCCCCCGGCGAACTGGCAGAACTCGCCGAGCGCGCCGGCAGGCACCGGCCCGCCCTTGCGCAGGGGTCGGTGTTCGCGGCGGAGGCACGTACACGTGCACACATCGCACAGCCGCACACCGAGGCCGCGGTCCGGGCGATGACCGGACTTCACGTCACCGAGGCAGCCGCGCTTGCCAGGCGAACCCGCCCGTCGGGACCCACGGTCGACGGACAGGCGGCGTTCGAGGTGTGGCGTCGCCGCATCATGCAGCCCTGGGCCGCCGAAGCAGGAGCCGGCGGCGACCGGCCACTTCGCTCGTCCGCGGCGGCTCCCGAGACCGACTCCCGCGTGACGCCTCGACAGCCCGACGCCGACACGGTGAAGGACGGATCATGAACGAGCGCTTCCGAAAGCTCACACCTGCCCTCTGCGCGGTCCTGCTCGCCGCGTCCCTGTTCGCGGTGACCCGGGCAGCGGTCGCCACCCCGGATCCGTCGGGGGTCGCGAAGGGCTACGAGTTCGCGCCCATGTCGATCCCGATGCCGCCCGGTTACGAGCAGCTTCCGAAGAAGACGGTCCGCGAGGTCAACCCCGCCTATCAGGACATCCGTTCGTGGATCTCGTCCGTCGGCGCCAGCGTCGCCATCAACGACCTGACCGGGCACGGCCGGGCGGATGACATGTGCCTCGTGGACACCCGCACGGATTCGGTGATCGTCACCCACACCCCGACCACTCCGGCGGCCGACCGGTTCACCCCGTACGTCCTCGACGCCGCCCCGCTCCGGGTCGACTCCACGATGGCGCCGATGGGCTGTGCGCCCGGCGACTTCGACAGCGACGGGCGCATGGACCTGCTGGTCTACTACTGGGGACGCACACCCATCCTGTTCATGGCCGACGCATCGGCGTCCGGTCCCGCACCGGCGTACCGCCCGACCGAGGTCGTGCCCTCCACCCAGGGTGTCGACGGCTACACGGGCGAACAGTGGAACACCAACGCCGTATCGGTCGCGGACTACGACGGCGACGGCCACCCCGATCTGCTGATCGGCAACTACTTCCCGAACTCCGCCGTTCTCGACCCCGACGGCCAGGACGACGTCGTCATGAACGACTCCATGTCGAACGCGAAGAACGGCGGCGGCCTGCGGATGCTGCGGTGGGTACGCAACGACAGCGGGAAACCGGTGTACGCCGAGGACAAGAAGGCCATCCCGTACGACGACGCGACCGGATGGACCCTCGCCCTGGGCGGCGGCGACCTCACCGGCGATCTCCTGCCCGAGGTCTATGCCGCCAACGACTTCGGCCACGACCACTTGTTCTCCAACGAGTCGACGCGCGGCGACATCCGGTTCAGCACCGCGACCGGGGACCGCGGCTGGACCACACCGAAGTCGTTCGTGCTGGGCAGCGACTCCTTCAAGGGAATGGGCGTGGACTTCGTCGACCTCTACCGGCGCGGCAAGTTCGACATGATCGCCAGCAACATCACGACGGCGTGGGGCCTCGAAGAGAGCAACTACGTGTGGCGCAACGACGCCGACACCCCCGACGACATGGCTGCCGAACTCGACGCCGGACATGCCCCCTTCTCCCAGCGGGCCCAGGAGCTCGGCCTGGCCTGGACCGGGTGGACCTGGGACATCAAGGGCGCCGACCTGCGGAACTCCGGCAAGCTGAACGTCCTGCAGACCGCCGGCTTCGTCCAGGGCGACGAGCACAACCGCTGGGCGTGGCTGCAGGAGCTGGCGACCAGCAACGACGTCCTGCTGCGCGAGCCCGGCATGTGGCCCAAGGTGGGCCCCGGCGACGACATCGCGGGCCACCAGCCGATGGCGGTGTACGCACCGGCCGACTCCGGCGAGTACGTCGACATCGCCGATCAGGTCGGCATCGACTCCGAGACCCCGACGCGCGGCATCGCCCTCGGCGACACCCGCGGAACGGGAACGCTGGACTTCGCCGTCGCCCGGCAGTGGGGCGCGCCGGCCTTCTACAGGAACGATTCTCCGCAGATGGGGAGCTATCTCGAACTCCACCTGTACCGGCCCGCCGACGAGCCTGCGGGCGACCTGTCAGCAGCCGGAACACCCGCCTACAACGCGAAGGTCACCGTGCGGACGGCCGACGGCCGCACGATGCAGAGCCAGCTCGACGGCGGCAGCGGGCACAGCGGCAAGCGGGGCTTCGACGTGCACTTCGGCCTGGGCGCCGACGACCGGCCGGTGACCGCCACCGTCGCGTGGCTCGACAATCAGGGCGAGCGCCACCAGCAGAACCTCCGGCTCGACCCGGGCACGCACACCTTCATGCTCACCGACACGGCCGAGGAGGTCAGCGTCCGATGACCACCCATATCTCCAAGCGCCTCGGCCGGAACGTCCGCGAACACCCGCCCCTCCCCGAAGAGACCGCACCGTCACCGGCACCGCCGCCCGCCCAGCCGCCCCGCCCCGAGGCCAAACCGCCGGCAGCCCAGGCGCCCGCAAAGGACCCGCGCTATCTCGCGCTGCGCAACTTCGCCATCTCCATCACGGTCTTCAACATCGTCGGCTACACCCTGCTGGGATTTGAACAGCCGCCCCTGTGGCCGATACTGGCCGTCGCCAGCGCGTACGCCATCGACATGGCCTTCGAGACGCTCAGCGCGTGGGCGCAGCGCCGCACACCCCGCTTCCTCGGCCGGGGATTCCGCGGAGTGTACGAGTTCCTGCTTCCCGCGCACATCACGGCGCTCGCGGTCAACATGCTGCTGTACGCGAACAACCAGTTCTGGCCGGTCCTCTTCGGCGTCGCCGTCGCCGTCACCGGCAAGTACGTGTTCCAGGCGCCGATCGGCGGCCGCATGCGCCACTACCTGAACCCGTCGAACCTCGGCATCAGCGTCACGCTGCTGTGCTTCGGCTCCTGGGTCAGCGTGGCGCCGCCGTATCAGTTCGGTGAGAACATCAACTCGCTGTTCCGGATCGCGGTTCCCGTCATCCTCGCCACCGCCGGCACGGTCCTGAACGCGAAACTCACCCGCAAGGTGCCGCTGATCATAGGGTGGCTCGGCGGATTCGTGATCCAGGCGATCGTGCGGCACGAAGTGCTCGACGTCGCGCTGATGGCCGCACTCGGCACCATGACCGGCACAGCCTTCCTCCTGTTCACCAACTACATGATCACCGACCCCGGCACCACGCCGTTCAAGCCGCGGGCCCAGTTCATGTTCGGTGCCTCGGTGGCGATGGTCTACGGAGTGCTGCTGGCGCTGAACGTGGTCTACACGCTGTTCTTCGCTCTCACGATCGTGTGCGCAATCCGCGGAATCTCCGCGTGGATCGGCGCACTCATCGCGAAGCGCAAAGCCGCGACCGCATCGTCCGCAGCCCCGGCCGGTCAGCCCGGCGCGCGGGAGGCGTAGCACCATGGCACGGCTGGCGATCGTCGGGATGGCCTGCAGATTCCCCGATGCGGAGAACCCGAGACAGCTCTGGGAGAACGTCCTCGCCGGACGCCGCGCTTTCCGGCGCCTCCCGGACGTGCGGCTGAACCCCGCCGACTATTACGCGGCCGACCCAGCCGCGCCGGACCGGCATTACGCCACACACGCCGCGGTCATCGAGGGCTGGGAATTCGACCGTACGAAACACCGCGTCGCCGCGAGCGTGTACCGGTCCACCGACATCGCGCACTGGCTGGCCCTGGACACCGCCGCGGCAGCACTGGAAGACGCCGGTTTCCCCGAAGGCGCGAGGCTCGACCGTGCCCGTACCGGCGTCGTCCTCGGCAACACCCTGACCGGGGACATGACCCGCGCCACCGGTATGAGACTCAGGTGGCCCTATGTGCGGCGTACCCTGGCGAAAGCGCTGGAGGCCAAGAACTGGACGGTCGACGAGATCGCCGGATTCCTCGACGAATACGAGACCCGGTACAAGGCCCCCTATCCCGGCATCAACGAGGACAGCCTCGCCGGCGGCCTGGCGAACACCATCGCGGGACGCATCTGCAACCACTTCGATTTCGGCGGCGGCGGCTTCATCGTGGACGGCGCCTGCTCGTCGTCTCTGCTCGCCGTGGCGAACGCCGGCAACGCCCTTTCCGCGGGGCAGATCGACACCGCCGTCGTCGGTGGAGTCGACACCTCCATCGACCCGTTCGAACTCGTCGGCTTCGCCAAGACCGGCGCACTCGCCACCTCGGAGATGAAGGTCTACGACCGGAAATCCAACGGATTCTGGCCGGGCGAAGGCTGCGGCATCCTCGTGCTCGTACGCGAAGAAGACGCAATCGCCCGCGGCCTGCGCGTCTACGCGACCATCGCGGGCTGGGGCGTGTCCTCCGACGGCCACGGCGGAATCTCCCGGCCCGAGGCCGACGGCCATCTGCTCGCCATAGAACGCGCCTACCAGATGGCCGGATTCGGTGTCGAGACCGTCGACTACTTCGAGGGCCACGGCACCGGCACCGCGCTGGGCGACCAGACCGAACTCGACGTGTTCAACCGCGTGATCGCCGACAGGCCCGCCACCCGCGAGCCCGTCTACCTCGGCACGGTCAAAGGCAACATCGGGCACACGAAGGCAGCCGCCGGCGTCGCCGGTCTGATGAAGGCCGCCCTCGCCCTGCACCACGGCACCATCCCGCCCGTGGCCGGCAACGCCGAGGCGCACCCGGCACTCGCCGCCCCCGGCACCCGGCTGCGGCTTCCCCGCACCGCGCAGCCGTGGCCGGCACCGCAGCCGTCCGGCCCGCCGGGCAACGGCGCAGGCGATCCGCCGCGCCGCGCGAGCACCTCGTCGCTGGGGTTCGGCGGGATCAACGCCCACGTCGTGCTGGAGTCCACCACGCCGGCGGCCTCCCTTCCCGCCGCCGTCAACAGGCATCTGACGCACACGGCCCAGGACGCCGAGCTGCTGGTGCTGTCGGCGGCCGGCTTCGACGACCTCCAGGCCGGCCTCCGCCGCACCGCAGACGTGGCGGCGGTGTGCTCCTACGCCGAACTCGGCGACCTGTCCGCCGAACTCACCCGCACCGACGCCGAACTCCCGTTCAAAGCCGCGGTCGTCGCATCCGAGCCCGCGGCGGCGGCGTCCAGTCTCCGCGCCCTCGCCGACGCCGTCGCGGCAGGCGAGACATACGTGTTCGCGCCAGAGCGCGGCCAGTTCCTGGCCCACCCCGCGGCAGCCCCCCGGATCGGGTTCCTCTTCCCGGGCCAGGGCGCCCCGGGACGGGGCGACGGCGGCGCCGCCGCGCGCAGGTTCGAAGTCGTCGGGGACCTCTACCGGCAGGTGGGCACGCGTCCCCCGGGCGCCGCCACCGAGGACGCACAACCGCGCATCGTCACCGCCTCCCTCGCCGGACTGCGGATCCTCGACCGTGCCGGAGTGCTGGCCTCCGGCTGTGTCGGACACAGCCTCGGCGAACTCACCTGCCTGTACTGGGCGGGAGTCTTCGACGAGACGTCCGTCGTCGAGGTCGCGGCGTTCCGCGGCGAAGCCATGCGCAACGCCACCTCGGGACCTGCGGAAACCACATCCGCAGCGGCGCCGTCCGAGACCGGCTCGATGGCCTCCCTCCGCGCCTCCGCGGCGCAGGTGGAGCCGTTGCTCACCGGAACCCGGGCCACCATCGTCGGCTACAACGGGCCGAAGCAGACCGTCGTCGCGGGCCCCGTGGACGCCGTGGACGCGGTGGTCGACGCGGCGCGGGAAGCCGGGCTGCACTGCGCCAAGCTCGCCGTCTCCCACGCCTTCCACTCGCCGCTGGTCGCCCCGGCCGCGCAGAAGCTGCGCGGGTACCTCGACGAGGTCCACGTCGGTGAGGTCAAGCGGGCCGGCGTGTTCTCGACGGTCACCGCCGGACCCGTAGAGCCCGGATCGAGCGTCGTCGAGCTGCTGGAACGGCAGGTCGTGGCGCCGGTGCGGTACGCCGACGCCCTCGGGCAGCTCGCCGCGACCTGCGAGCTGCTCATCGAGGTGGGTCCGGGCACGATCCTGTCCGGGCTGGCGAGCGAGGTGTGCCCGGCCGTGCCGGTGGTCCCGATGGACACCGACGACGGGTCGGTCGCCGGCATCCTGCGGACGCTCGCGGCGTGCTACGTGCTGGGCGCCGGACCCGACGTGGCGGCCCTCGCGGCCGAGCGGTTCCACCGGCCCCTCCCGCTGGACAAGCACTTCACCTTCATCGAGAGCCCCTGCGAACAGGCGCCGGACGTCTCGCACATCCCCGCGGCGGGGGCCCGGCCCCCCGAGGCTGCCGACCGCACCGGCGTCTCCACCGACGCGCAGAGCCCGCTGGAAACACTGCGGCACCTGATAGCCGCGCGGGTCGAGCTGCCGATGGCCGAGATCCAGCCCGGGACCCGCCCGCTCGACGATCTGCATCTGAGCAGCATCACGATCACTCAGCTGATGGGCGAAGCCGTCAAGACGCTGGGCGTGCCGATGCTGGAGCCGAGCACCAGTGTGGCGACGGCCACCATCGCGGAGCTTGCGGACGCGATCGAGGACGTCGCCCGCACGGCCGGTGACGGAGCGGACAGTGGAGCCGGGGACGACCTGGCGGGTGTCGGCACCTGGGTCCGGCCGTTCGCGGTCGAGCACGTGCCCTCCCCGCTGCCGCCGGGCTCGCAGGAGGAACAGCCGGGAACCTGGGAGGTGTTCGCTCCTCCCGGTGAACGGCTTGCGGACACGGTTCGGCAGCGGCTGGAGGCCGCACCTGTCGGCGACGGGGTCCTGCTCGTCAGCGGCGCGTCCGGGGATGAGGAGCCCGCCGTCATGTACGCCCGCATGGTGAACGCGGCCAGGCTGGCGGTCGAGCGCGGTACCCGGCTCGTCGTCGTCAACCGGGACCACAGCGCCTCCGCGCTGGCGAAGACGGTCCATCTGGAGGCACCGGCGGTGCGCACGACGATCGTGGACCTCGCCGGCGGCGTCGTGCCCGCTCAAGCGGCGCGTCTGGTCTGCGCCGAGGCCGCCGCCACGGCTTCCTTCCGCGAGGTCTCGTACGACGAGCAGGCCCGCCGTACCGAACCCGTACTGCGCGAACTGGCCACCGGGCACGACGACTGTCCGCTCGGTGCCGGCGACGTCGTCGTCGTCACCGGAGGCGCGCGCGGCATCACCGTCGAGTGCGCCGCCGCCCTGGCCGGCGAGACGGGCTGCACGCTGGCGTTGATCGGGCGGGCCGATGCCGCGGCAGACGAGGAGGTCGCGGCGAACCTGGCCCGGCTGCGCGACTCGGGCACCAAGGTGGGCTACTACTCCGCCGACGTCACCGACGCGGAGCAGGTGGCCGCCGCCACGGCGGCGATCCGCAAGGAACTGGGCGAGATCACCGGCGTCCTCCACGGCGCCGGCATCAACACGCCGGTCGCCATCGGTTCGCTGACCAGCGGCGAACTCCAGCAGACCGTGGCCACCAAGGTCGACGGATTCCGCCATCTCCTGGACCACGTGAACCTCTCCGGCCTGCGGCTCGTCGTCGGGTTCGGCAGCATCATCGGACGCGCGGGGCTGCGCGGCGAAGGGCACTACGCCACCGCGAACGACTGGCTGCGCGGGGCGGTCGAGTCGCTCGGTGAACGGCTGCCGCACTGCCGCTGCCTGAACATCGAGTGGTCGGTGTGGTCCGGCACCGGGATGGGCGAACGGCTCGGGGTGCTCGGTGCACTGACCCGGGAAGGGATCGAGCCGATCCCCACGGACGCCGGGGTCGCCGTCCTGCTGGAGCTGCTGCGCACCCGGTCCTCCCCGTCGAACGTGGTGGTGCTCGGCAGGGCCGGCGGCCTCCCGACCCTTGCGTTCGACAAGGCCGAGCTGCCGCTGCTGCGCTTCCTCGAACGTCCGGTGCTGCACTTCCCCGGAATCGAGCTGATCGCCGAGGCCGATCTCTCCGTGACGGCCGACCCGTACCTCGACGACCACCGGCTGTCCGGGCAGGCGCTGTTCCCGGCGGTCATGGGCATGGAGGCGATGGCCCAGGCCGCAGCCGCGCTGTTCGGGGACACCGGCCCGGTCGAGTTCCGCGACATGGAGTTCAACCGCCCGATCACGGTCTCCGCGGAGGAGCCGACCACGATCCGGCTCGCCGCACTGCGGACCGGCGACGAGGTCCAGGTGGCGATCCGGTCGGCCGAAACGCTCTTCCACGTCGACCACTTCCGCGGGCGGTGCCTGCGCCGGGTGCCGGAGACGACCGCCGGGACGCGGCGCTGGGATCCGCTGCTCAAGACGGCCGACCGGGCCGCGGACCTCGCTCCGGTGACGATGGACATCGAAGCCGACTACTACGACCGGATCATGTTCCACGGCCCCCGGTTCCGCTCGGTGACCGACTTCCGGCTGGTGGCGGCGCGGCGGTGCGTCGCGCGGATCCGCTGCTCCGAGAGCCGGTGGTTCTCTCCCGTGCTGCCGGGCGAGCTGCTGCTTGCGGACCCGGCCGCGCGGGACGCGTTCATGCATGCGCTGCAGGTGTGCGTCCCCGACTCCACCCTGCTGCCCTCGAAGGCCGGCCGAGTACGGTCCTTCCCCCTCCGGGAGGGGGCCGGGGAGGTCACCCTGGTGGCGGCCGAACGCGCCCACGAGGGGAGTACGTACGTCTACGACGTCGTCGTACGCGACACGCAGGGCGCACCGGTCGCGATCTGGGAGTCGCTTGAACTGACCGCCGTCCCGTCACCGCACGCGGGCCGCTCCTGGACACCGGAGCTGCTGGGTCCGTACCTGCAGCGCTATCTCGACAACGTGCTTCCCGAACCGCTGCGTCTCGCCGTCGTCAGGGACCGCCCGGCGGGGACGGCCGACAGCCCTGGCGGGGCCCGGCGCATGCCGAGCCGCAGAGAGGCCACGGAGCGGGCCCTGGCAGCCGCGTTCGGACATCCGGTGGCGTTGCAGCACCGCCCCGACGGCCGCCCCGAGACGTCCGAACCGATGAGCGCGACCCACGGCCCCGGTCTCACCGCCGCCGTCGCCTCCTCCCGTCCCGTCGGCTGCGACATCGAAGCGGTCCAGGGCCGCACCATGGCGCAGTGGCGCGAGCTTCTCGGGCTGTCCGGCGTCGCGCTCGCGGAAATGTGCAGCACCGCGGGAAACGAGTCGTTCGCCGTCGCCGCGACCAGGGTCTGGAGCGCCCGCGAGGCGGTCATGAAGCTCGGTGTGACCGTGACGCGGCCCAAGCTGATCCTGGACGGGCGGGCGCTCGACGACGGCTGGCTCGTGCTGCGCCATGGCCGCGACTCGGTGTGGACGTTCGCCGCCACGCTGGCGGCGCCCACCCCGGACGAGGTGATCGTGATCGCCGTGACCGAGAAGGGCTGAACCGTGCGGCAGAGCTTCGACATCCCGCACCTCGTCGGCTTCGAGGAGACCAACCTCGTGGGCAACGTCTACTTCGTGAACTACTTCCGCTGGCAGGGCCGCTGCCGGGAGATGTTCCTCAAGGAGAAGGCCCCGGGGGTCCTGGACGAGATCGCACACGATCTCAAGCTCTTCACCATCAAGTGCGCATGCGAGTACTTCGCCGAAGTGACGGCGTTCGACCAACTGTCCATCCGCATGACGCTCGTCGACCTCACCCAGACCCAGATCGAGTTTGAGTTCGCCTACGTCAGGATCGATGAGAAGGACGACACCGAGCACCTGGTCGCCAAGGGCCGGCAACGGGTCGCGTGCATGCGCGGCGACGGCGACCAGGCCAGGCCGGCCCGTGTCCCCGAGTGCCTGCGCCGGGCGCTCGAACCGTACAGCCCCTACAACTCAGCGTAGTCAGGACACCGCCTCGACAAGACCCTCGCCGGCGGGCGGCTTGTCCCCGCCCGGGCTGAGACTGAGCCCGAGGAGCCTCAGACAGCGCGACAGCGCCATCGAGTCGCCGATGATCGACATCTTCCCGGACAGCACCGCGTCGAGCGGGCTGACCTGTTCGGTCCCGATCCGTATGAACGTCTCGGGATCGGAGTGGACGACAAGCGACGCCTCCTGCGGGGCGGGTCCTTCCACGACGCTGGCGGTGCCGTTCTCGCACTGCACGGAGAAGACGTGGTCGCCGATGTGGAACTCGTACGCCTCGTCAACCTCCGGTGCCGGCCCGGCCGCCACCATCGCCTCCACCGCCAGCATGCCCCACTCGGCGCGTACCAGATCGGCGGGCTGATACGAGGTGATGTGCGACAGACCCCATGACGCCAGACCGAGGATGACGGGTCTGAGCGCCTTGCCGCTCTCCGTCAGCCGGTACTCGACGCCACGGCCGTCGCCGGGCACCGGCACCCGTTCGATCAGTCCCTCATCGGTCAGCATCTGCAGCCGCGAGGCGAGGAGGTTAGGACCGATACCCACCAGGGTCTCGCCGAGGAGCTGGTTGTATCTCTTCGGCCCGGTGACCAGGTCACGAATGATCAGCAGGGTCCAGCGCTCCCCGACGACGTCGAGCGCCGCCGCGACAGCGCATAGCTGCCGATATCGCTTCGTTCCCATATACCCTCACCTCCGCGCAGCGGACTTTACCGTGTAACTGTCAGTCGACGTCAGGTCCTTTTATGGTAGCGACCTCGGCTGGGTGAGGTGGGGAAGCCCTGGCGGGTGGGGCGCGGGAGGCGGCTACGCGGCCGGCGGCGCCGGTGCCTCGCCGGGGCTCAGCTGCCCCGCGAGGTCCAGCAGGTCCGCCTCGGCTCCGTGCCTCCCGACGAGCTGCACGCCGTACGGCATGCCTCCCGGCCCGGCGCAGGGAACGCTGACGGCCGGGTGTCCGCTCGCGTTGAACATCGCGGTGTACTGCATCATGCCGAAGGTGCGGTGCATCGCCGTGGCGGGATCGTTCATCCACCCGAGCCGCGGTGCCTGCACGGGGACCGTGGGGCTGAGCAGGACGTCGAACCGGTCCCACCAGGCCGTGAGGTCCGTGACCAGCCCGCCCAGCCACCGCGCCGTGTCCCTGACGGCGGCGGGCGCCGCCACGGTCGCCATGGCCAGCATGTGGGCGGTGGCGGGCTCCATGTCGGCTTCGGTCAGCGGCCGGCCGAGATCCTTCGACGCGTCCGCCACCTCCTTCTTGAGCCAACCCGCAAGCACCGGGGTGGTCTTCGTCGTGAACTGGTCGAACTGCTCCAGGGCGCCGGGATGGGCCGGGACCACGTGATGCCCCAGGTCACTCAGCCTGTCCGCCACTCGCTGGACCACCTCGGCGCAGCCGCCGCCGAGTCCGACCGCGGCGCTGACCGCCGACGCGAGTACGCCGACCCGCACGCGCCGCGGCGCATCAGCCGTACGGGAACCGCCGGCGTCAGACGCCTTGCCGCGGCCCAGCACCGGGAGCATCCGGCGCAGGTCGTCGACCCTGCTGGTCAGGAACCCGTGCTGGTTCCACGCCGAGAACGCCGGCGTCGTCGCAGGCCCCGTGAGACCGGGCTTCAGCGCGAAGACCCCGCAGTGAGCCGCCGGAATGCGCAGAGACCCGCCCAGGTCCGTCCCGTGGGCGACCCGCACCGCTCTCGCCGCCACCGCGCAGGCCGAGCCGCCGGACGATCCCCCGGCGCTGCGCTCGTGATCCCACGGGTTGTGCACCGGACCGTAGGCGAGCGGCTCGGTGGTCACCGCCAGCCCGAACTCGGCGGCCTTGGTGCGCCCGAGGATGTCGAACCCCAGCTCCCGCAGCCGCCGTCCCATGCCGTCGTCGTGGCGCGAGACGGCGCCGTGCTTGTGCAGGGCATGGTTCCCGCGCCACAGCGGCGCACCGGCCAGCTTGAGGTCGAGATCCTTGACCAGCAGCGGCTCGCCGGCGAAGGGTGCGGCCGGCCGGGGCGGCGCGGGCGGCAGCGTCGCCGCCATGAACCCCAGGGCCGCATCGAGACGGGTGACGTGTTCGCGGACTTCCGCGGCGGAGGTGTCTGCTTTCGGTTCCGTCGGCTGATTACGCACTTCCGGCTCCCTCCTGCACGGGGCAGGCCGCTGCGCCCCATGTCTTGCGGGCGACACCATGGCATGCCACTATATCTAACATATAGTGACCTACCAAGGTCCGTGCTCGCGGAGGAAGGGTCTGCCTATGCAGAAACACACCGACCTCACGATGCGAGAGAGCACAACAACCGAGTGCATCGACTGGGCGGGGGTGCGGGCGAACTTCGGTCTCCAGCCGGGCTGGGCCGATTTCACCTCGTTCATGCTGTCCTCGCATCCGAAGCCGGTGCGCGACGCGATCACGGAGCTGGCCCGCCGCATCGACGCGCGGCCGGAGTGGGCCGAACTCGCCGCGCTGGAATCCGGCGAAGCGAACAGGATCTTCCAGGTGAAGTCCGCCCTCGCCGCGTACGTGGGGGCGCGGCCGGACGAATTCGCCCTCGTACAGAGCACAACGGCCGGACTGGGCCTGCTCTACGCCGGACTGCAACTCCACCCGGGCGACGAGATCCTGCTCTCCGAACACGACCACTACTCCCATCACGAGGCGGCCCGGCGCAAAGCCGAGAAATGCGGCGCCGTCGTGCGCTTCGTCTCGCTCTACGAGGACGGCGCCGAGGTCACCGAGGACGAGCTGACCGACCGCGTGCTCGGTGCACTCACCGCCCGCACCCGCGTCGTCGGACTGAGCTGGGTGTACTCCGGCAGCGGGGTGCGGATGCCGGTACGCAAGGCGGCAGATGCGATCCGCTCCTGGTACGGAGCGCGCCCGAATCCGCTGATCGTGGTCGACGGCGTCCACGGCTGCGGGGTCCTCGACGAGCCGGTCGACGGCCTGGGCGCGGACTTCTTCGTGTCGGGAGTCCACAAGTGGCTGCACGGCCCCCGCGGCACGGGCTTCATCTGGGGTGAGACCGCAAGCTGGCGGTACGTGGAGCCGACGATCCCCACCTTCGAACTCGACGCGGACGTGTTCGGCACCTGGGCCGGCCGGGGACACCTGCCGCCGACGCGGGCCTCGTTCGTCTCTCCCGGGGGCTTCGTCGCCTACGAGTACCTGTACGCCGTTCCCGCGGCGATCGACTTCCTGAACAGCATCGGGAAGACGGAGATCTGCCGCCGCGTCCTCAGCCTGAACACCCGCCTCCGCGAAGGTCTTGCCGCGCTTCCCGGAGTCCGGCTGATCACCCCCCTGCCCGAGCACATGAGCGCAGGCATCGTCTGCTTCGAGGTCGCCGGGGCCGACCCCCGCGACATCGTCACCGGGCTGGCGGCACGGCACATCCGGGCCGCCGCGACCCCGTACCCGCGGTCGTACGCCCGGCTCGCCGCCACCATCGCGAACTCCGAAACCGACGTCGACAACGCGGTCGAAGCAGTCGCCCGTCTGTGAGGCCGCGGTACGTGCCGGAGCACAGACCACCACGATCGAGGGATCCCGGCCATGACCGACCAGACAGAAGTGGACCAGGTGCTGGCCGAAGCGGCCCGGCACGCCGACTCCTCGCAACTGGCCGGCTCGGACCTGGCGGGCGTGGGAGACCCCTACTTCCCGGTCGACGGATCCGACCTGTTCACCATCAGCCACCACACGCTCGAAGCCGGCTTCGACGTCGCCGGCGGCGTGCTGCACGGACTGGCCCGCCTGGAGATCGCCGTCAGCATGGACGTGCCGGCGATCGCGCTCGACTTCGGACTGCCGGCCCGTGAGGTCGTCGTCGACGGCGCCGCACTGGCCCCCAAGGCGGTCCCCGGAAAGCTCGTCATCGAGCCCGGCGGCGGTCTCAGCGCCGGCAGCCACCGCATCGAGATCACGTACGCGGGCGCGCCCGGAGAGGTGGAGATCCGGGGCGAACGATCCTGGCTGAACAGCCCCCTGGGTGCGCTCGCCGCGAGGGAACCGCACGCGGCCGCGTTCTGGTATCCCACCAACGACCACCCGTCCCGCAAGGCGACCTACGATCTCACGATCACCGTGCCGCGCGGGTTCACCGCCGTCGCCCCGGGCCGCCTCGTCGAGTACGCACACACCGCACAGGGGAGCCGCTTCCGCTGGGTGGCGGCCGAGCCCGTGGCCTCGTACCTCTACTCGCTGCTGATCGACAGGATGCGGATCGAGACCGGCACCCTCGACGACCGCGGCCTGCAGTGGGTGTCCGCCTACGGCGCCGGGGTCGACGACGTCGCACCGTCGGCCCGCGCCGCCGTCGAGACCACGCCGGCGGTGTGCGGGTGGCTCGAAACGCTCCTCGGCCCCTACCCGTTCGACGCCGTCGGCGGCGTGGTGACACGCATGGCCGGCCCCCACGCGCTGGAAACCCAGACCCATCCGATCTACGGCGACCACTTCTTCCGCCAGAGCCCCGACTCGTACGTCGTGGCGCACGAGCTGGCCCACCACTGGTTCGGCAACTCCGTCAGCGTTTCGACCTGGAAGGACATCTGGATCAGCGAGGGCATCGCCACCTACCTGTCCTGGATGTGGTCGGAGGAGAACGGCGAGGGCACCACCGACGAGCTGTTCAGCAGCTTCTATCACCTGCGGGCCGCAAACCCGGACTACTGGCGGATTCCGCCCGGCGATCCCTCACCCGCCCACCTCCTGTCGACGCAGGTCTACGAACGCGGCGCGATGGCGGCGCACGTGCTCCGCCGGTCGATCGGCGACGAGGCGTTCATGCGCTGCCTGCGCACCTGGTGTGCCGACCACCGCCACCGCCACGGATCGCTGCCGCAGTTCCTCGCGGTGGCCGCGTCGGTCAGCGGGACCGACACCGCCGCGCTCATGCAGCCCTGGCTGTTCGCGCGCCGGCGCCCGGACCCGCCGCCGGGAACTCTGCCCCATACCGACCTCGAACTTCCTTCGCTCCGGTTCATCCGCCGCACCGGAGACCCTCGGTCACCGGGCTGAGCTGCCGGCGGTGCGAAGGACAGCCGAGCCAACGAGAACTGAGAGGAGCCCGTCATGCCGGCCACCGAGCTGAGTTACGCGGACTTCGCGCACCATTACGGGCAGTATGCCGCCGCGGACCATCTCGACGAGGTGCGCGCCCGGGACTTCTCCCAACTGGACCGTCTCGACCAGGTGTACCTGGACTACACCGGCAGCGCGCTTCCCGGCCGGTACCAGTTGGACAGATACCGCGACTACGTCTGCGACGGCATCTGGGGCAATCCGCACTCGGTGAATCTGCCCTCGCGGCGCTCGACGGAAGCGATCGAGGCGGCGCGGCGGGCGGTGCTCGACTTCCTGAACGGGCCGCCCGACGAATACACCGTGGTGTTCTGCGCGAACGCCTCCGCCGCGATCCGGCTGGTCGCGGAGGCGTTCCCCTTCACCGCGGAATCCCGGCTCGGCCTCCTCCAGGACAACCACAACTCCGTACTCGGCATCCGCGAGTACGCCGGGCGGCTGGGCGCCGAGATCACGACCGTACCGCTCGGCGCGGACCTGAGAGCCGACGCCGAGGAGACGACCCGGGTGCTCGCCGGCGGTACGGACGGCCCGTCGCTCTTCGCGTACCCGGCCCAGAGCAACTTCTCCGGGGTACGCCATTCGCTCGACTGGATAGACGTGGCCCACGCCCACGGCTGGCGGGTGCTGCTCGACGCGGCGGCCCTCGTGCTGTCGCACGACCTCGACCTGGCCCGGCACAAACCCGACTTCGTGCCGCTGTCGTTCTACAAGGTCTTCGGCTGGCCCACCGGTATCGGCTGCCTCGTCGCCAGAAGGGAGGCGCTGGCCGGCCTGCGGCGCCCCTGGTTCTCCGGCGGCACGGTGATCGCATCCAGCGCGATGGGCGGCTGGCACGCGCTCGCGCCGGACGCGGAGGGGTTCGAGGACGGCACGCCGGACTTCCTCGGCGCCGTCGGTGTGGACATCGGCCTTGACTACGTCACGAACGTCGTCAAACGGTCTTTGGCGCGGGCACGCATGACGAGCCTGCTGCAGTACACGCTGAATCGGCTCGCCGAACTGAAGCATGACAACGGTATGCCGCTGTGTGTCGTCTACGGCCCGGGCGACGTCGTCGACAGGGGCCCCACCATCGCGTTCAACATCCTCGACGGCAACGGCCGCGTGGTCGACGAACGCCTCGTCGAGAGCCGGTCGGTCGACATGAACATCGCGCTGAGAACCGGCTGCTTCTGCAATCCCGGCGTCGGCGAGACCGCGTTCGGCCTCCATACCGACGACCTGCTGCGCGCCGGCCGGCTCAGCAGCGGCCAGTACTCGGTCGACCACTACCGGCACGAGGTCGGCATTCAGACCGGCGGTGCGCTGCGTATCTCCCTCGGACCGGTCTCCAATTTCCGCGACCTTTCCCGTTTTGACTCCTTCATGCTGAGCTGGCAGAACTTCATCCAGACCACCGGGAGTCTCGCCGGCCTGCCCGCACGTGAGCGCTGCTGAGACGGGAGGCGGGTCACCGTGCACAGAGCAGTGGTCATCGGCGGCAGCGTCGCCGGCCTGCTGACAGCGCAGGTACTCTCCGGCGAATGCGACGAGGTCGTCGTGATCGACCGCGACGACCTGGACACCGCGGGCAGCGTCCGGCGCGGCGTCCCGCAGGCCAGACACCCCCATACGCTGCTGCGCCGCGGTGAGCAGATCCTGGGCGCCCTCTTCCCCGGCCTCACGGACGACCTGGTCCGCCACGGCGCGGTCGTGATGCCCATGGACCGGGTGTGGTGGTGGCAGCACAGGGGCTACCGCGCGGCGGTCCCGGACGCGGCCCCGATCATCTCCTGCTCACGCCCGCTGCTGGAGTCCCTGGTACGCGAGCGGGTCAGGGGCAGCAAGGCGGTCGGACTCCGCACCGGTGAAACGGTCGGTCTGGTCAGCAGCGGCGGCGCCGTCACCGGGGTCCGCGTGCGCGACCCGTCCGGCAGGGAAACGGCGGTCGACGCCGATCTCGTCGTCGACTGCTCCGGGCGGCGGTCACGAGCCGACCACTGGCTGAACGGGCTCGGATACCCCAGCCCCGGGATACAGCGCGTCGAGTCCCATGTGCGGTACACCACCCGCGTATTCGAGAGGCCGGCGAGCGTACGGACCGACGGCGCCGCCGGATACTTCGTCATCAGCGACCCGAAGGCCAGGAGACGGTTCGGCACGGCGATGCCGATCGAGGACGGCAGATGGATCATCACCCTCGCCGGGCTGCACGGCGAGGGAGCGCCGGCCGACCTTGCCGGATACCTCCGCTGGGCCCGGACCCTGCCCACCGACAGAATCGCGTCCATCATCGAGGACGAACGGCCTGTCGGCGGGGCGGTCCGCTACCGGCTGCGCGGAAACGAGTGGCGGATGTTCCACCGGCTCGCGGCCCATCCGCGCGGCTTCGTGTGCGTCGGCGACTCCGTGTGCTGCCTCAACGCCCTGTACGGGCAGGGCATGACGTCCGCCGCGGTGCAGGCGGCAGCGCTGCGGCAGGCCCTGGCGCGGTCCGACGTCACGGATCCGGAGTTCGCCCGTACCTTCTACCGGCTGTCCGCACGCGCGGTGTCGCCGGCGTGGGCGACGGCCACCGGAGCCGATTTCGTCTATCCCGAGACCCGCGGCCACCGGCCCTGGCCGACGAACATGATCAATCGGTACGTCACCAGATGCGTGGTGGCCGGCCAGCATGACCGGACCCTCGCGACGAGCCTGTGGGACGTGGCCAACATGGTGAAGTCCCCCGCGGCGCTGCTGAGCCCGTCCGCGCTCGCGAAAACGGTGCGCTATTCCAGGCGGGGGCCCGTGCGGAGCCACCGGCCGATCACGCCCTGACGGGGTCTACAGCAGCAGGTCGGGCGCGTACATGTCGAGCCAGTGGTACACGTCCAGTATCCGGTCCAGACCCGCCCGGACGTCTGAGGGCATCGTCTCCGGCGGGATCTCGGTGGCCGCCTGTGCCCACTGCCGGTCGACGATCGCGAAGACGGGGTCGTCAGGATGCGCGAGGATCTCGGACAACTGGCTGACGAGGCTTGCGGCGTACCCGGGGTCCTGGCTCGTCGGATACGGGCTCTTCACCCGGTCGCGGACCGCCCGGGGCACGACGGCGCTGGAGGCCCCGCGCAGCAGGCTCTTCTCGCGGCCGTCGAAGGTCTTGAGCGACCACGGCGCGTTGTAGACGTATTCCACCAGGCGGTGGTCGCAGTACGGAACGCGGACTTCCAGGCCGACCGCCATGGAGGCACGGTCCTTGCGGTCGAGCAGCATGGGAAGGAACCGGGTGAGGTGCTGGTGGCTGATGAGCCGCATCCGCCGTTCGCGGTCGTCGTCTCCGGGCAGGTGGTCGACTTCCTTGCGGGAGACGGCGTACTGGTCGGCGATGAAGTCCTCAAGCTCCAGCTTCGCCCTCAGGTCACGGTTCAGCAGGGCGAACCGGTCGGCGGTGAAGGCGCTGCGGAAAGCGAGCCAGGGGAAGTTGTCGGCGTTGACCGCGCCCGGGTGATGGAACCAGATGTACCCCCCGAAGATCTCGTCCGCGGACTCGCCGGAAAGGGCGACGGTGGACTGCTCGCGTATCGCGCGGAAGAGCAGATACAGCGAGTTGTCCATGTCACCGAGACCGGCGGGGATGTCGCGGGCGCCGACGACGGCGCGGCGCACACCCGGATCCGAGAGGGTGCGCTGGTCGAGAACGACGCTGCGGTGGTTCGTCCTGACGAGATCGACGACCTCCCGGACGAACGGCGCGTCGGGGGTGTCGCGGATCTCGTCGGGCGTGAACGTCGACTCCTGGTCCTCGAAGTCGACGGAGAAGGTCCGCAGCGCCCGGCGCTTCGCCGCGTCGGTCGCCGTGGCGAGGCCGGTGAGGGCGCTGGAGTCCAGACCGCCGGACAGCAGCACGCACAGGGGGACGTCCGCGACGAGCTGCCGCTCGACGATGTCGTCGAGCAGTTCGCGTACGTGCGCGACCGTGGCCGGTGCGTCGTCGGTGTGCTGCCGGGTCTCAAGGCTCCAGTACGTGTGCGGGGTCACGCGATTGCGCTCGACGGTGAGCGTCGTGCCCGGCCGGACCTGGTCCATGCCGCGCCACAGCGACCAGCCGGGCTTGCCGGTCATCGCGAACAGCTCACGCAGCCCGTCGGTGGTGACTGTGCGGTCGGCCAGCGGATGGGCGAGGATCGCCTTCGGCTCGGACCCGAAGACGATCCCCGAGGGGATGCGGTAGACGTACAGGGGCTTGATGCCGAAGCGGTCCCGCGCGAGGACCAGCCGCTCCCGCCGCTGGTCCCAGACCGCGAACGCGAACATCCCGTTGAGCCGCTCGACGACCGCCTCTCCCCACTCCAGGTAGCCCCGGAGGAGCACTTCGGTGTCGCTGCTCGTCCCGAACCTGTGCCCGCGGGCCCGCAGTTCGGCCCGCAGCTCGGTGTAGTTGTAGATCTCCCCGCTGTAGACGAGCGCGACTTCACGGCCGTCCTCGGTTGCCGCCATCGGCTGCCGGCCGCCCGCCGGATCGATCACGGCCAGCCGCCGGTGGCCGAGAGCGACGTGGTCGCGGACGAACGTTCCGGCCGCGTCCGGGCCACGGCGCGCCATGGTCGACGTCATGGACTCGATGACGTCGTCCCGCCGGTCACCGAAGTCCGCATCGAACGAGACCCAGCCGGTGATTCCGCACATTGGTGATCTCCCACTCTGATCCGTTCGATGCCGCCGCCGCGCGTGAGCCGTGCGGCGTACGAAGCGAGGTGGTGCTAGACCGGTGCGCGCTCGGTCCTGGAGTGGGTACCGGAGGCGTACCCCTGGCTGATGAGTCCCGCGGCCATGGACGTGTAGAAGTCCGGGTCCTCGGGCACCACGGCGCCCAGTCCGTCGACGTAGCGGTTGAACATGGCGAAGGCGGCGGCGATGAGGACAGTGTCGTGCACTTCGCGTTCCGTGGCGCCGGCCTCGCGTGCCCTGGCGACGTCCGCGTCCTGGACGGTCTTGCCGTCGGCGGTCACCTTTGTCGCGATGTCGAGCAGCGCCTTCATCTTCGGGCTGACCGCCGCGTCGGCCGAACGTGACCTGACCGCATCGGCGACGGCTTCGCCGTCGTCCAGTTGGGCTGCGGCGATCGCGAAGTGCCCGTTGGCGCAGAACGGGCTGGCGTTGAGGTTGGACGCGTGGCCCGCGATAAGCTCACGCTCGCCGCGGGAGAGGGAGTTGTCGTCGCGCAGCAGCGCCTCGCAGAACTCCAGGAGCGGCTTGGCGGTTTCGGGGCGGTAGTTGAACAGCCCGAAGATGCCGGGCATGCGGGCGTCGATGGTGATGTGTGGCATGACGTGCTCCTAGCCTCGTCGGCAAAAGGGGGGCTTTACCATTCGACCGGCAGTCGGGTGTATCCGTGGAAGCCGAGGACGGGCGTGTGCCGCTCGCCGGTGAACTCCGGCGAGAGCGACAGGTCCGGGAGCCGGTCCGCCAGGCCCGCGAGGAGCTTTTGCACCTCGGTCCGCGCCAGCGGCGCCCCGATGCAGAAGTGCGCGCCGTGCCCGAAGGACAGGTGCCGGTTCGGCGTGCGATCGACGCGTACCTGGTCGGGGGCCTCGAACGCATCCTCGTCACGGTTGCCGGAGCCGAACAGGATGAACAGTCTGCTGCCGGCCGGTATCGGTACGCCGCTGAGGGCGGTGTCCCGGGTCGTCGTACGCCACAGACCCTGCAGGGGGGCGTCGTAGCGCAGGATCTCCTCGACGACGGCCGGAATGGTCGACGGGTGGGCACGCAGGCGTGCCCACCGGGCGGGCTCGGACAGGAGGACGGCCATGCCGTTGCCCACGGTGTCGATGGTCGTCTTGTGCCCCGCCATCACCAGCCCGCACAGGGCGCTGACCAGCTCGTTCATCGACAGGGGTACGGCGTCGGGGAGCTGCTCGCGGACCATGACGCTGATGACGTCGGAGGCGGGCCGGGCCCGGCGCTCCTCGATCTCGTCGGCGATGAAGTGCTGGAAGGCGACCAGACTGCGGGCCTGCCGCACGCGTTCGTCCAGCTCGGCGGGGGAGAAGAGGAACGAGACGAGGTCCCTGCTCCACCGGGCGGCGTCCTCGATGTGGTCCGCCGAGATGCCCATGAAGCGCAGGATGACCTCGACGGTGACGGGCCGGGCGAGATCGGCGATCAGATCGCACTTTCCCCACGGGGCGATGCGGTCCAGGTGCCTGCCGATGACGCCGTCGACGGCCGAGCCGAATTCGCCGGTCCGGGACAGGGCCATGGCCTGCAGGTACGGGTGGCGGAACCGGGTGTGCGCCTCGCCGTCGGTGCTGATCGCGATCGGCACCATCGGGTAGCCGGTCGCCAGCACTTTCGCGACTTCGGGGTGCGGATCGTCGAAGGGGTGCGTCAGCCCCCGGGAGGAGAACGTCTCCGGGTCACCGCACACCGTTCTGATGTCGTGGTACCGGCTGACCACCCAGGCGTTGAGTTCGGGCGAGAACTTGACCGGCTCCTCGTCACGAAGGTGCCGGTACAGCGGGTACGGGTCGGCGAACAGCGCGCTCATCTCACCGAACCTCTGCTTGGCCGACTCGGCGATGTTGGTCATCTGCCACTCCGAGCTCTGCCGGAACTCCGGCCGTTGCCTGTCCGTAGATAGCTATATGTTTAGTTATTGAGACCGTAGTGCGGCTGTCTGGCCGAGTCAACCCGCCTACCCGTAGCTGCCGCGGTAGTAGGTCAGCGGGTGGGCGTCGGCTTCGCTGCTTCCCGCGCCGATGACCTGCCCGACGTAGACGCTGTGGTCGCCGGCGGGATGGACGTCGCGCAGCACGCAGTCGACGTAGGCGAGCGTGCCGGCGAGGAGCGGGCATCCCGTGAGCTCGCTCGGCTGCCAGTCGATGCCTCTGAACCGGTCCCCGCTGGCGTCGAAGGCGGCCATGCGCTCGGCGATCCACTGCTGGTCCCTGCCGAGCAGGTTCACGCTGTACGCACCGAGGTCGCCGATCACCTGGCCGGTCGTCGAGCCGTTCCGGGCGCAGAACAGGACCAGCGGCGGGTCGAGCGATACCGAGCAGAATGCCTGGCACGTCATGCCGACGGGGCCTATCGGCGTCGCTCCGGTCACGATGGTCAGCCCGGTGACGAAGTGACCGAGCGCGCGGGTGAAGGTATGCCGTTCGACGGCTGACACGGTGCCTGCGGCGAGCCGGTGCTGGGATGAGCGCAACGCAAGCCTCCCCTCGGGTCGCTACGTTATGTTCTACCGACTGTGCGGGGCCTTCGGAACCTCAAAGAGTGCGCAGACAGGGCTCACCGGAACATTCAGCAACCTCGAAGAACCCCGGTGACCAGCCCTCTTCCACGATCTGCGCTGACCGCCGCTTGATCGGTTCTGCCTGCTCAGCGATCAGCGTGCCGGGGGAGCCGGGTGAAGGGGGGCGCCAGTGCGCCACCGCCGGCGAGCTGATCGTCCGCAAGTCGCGGCAAATCGTCAGTAGTTACCTGTTGACTATAGAAAAAAACAGTGATCTAGTGAGTGGTGCGTAGCTGCCGCCTGACGACCGCGGAAGGAAGCGCCATGACCGACATCGTCGCTCCTCACGATCTCGACACCACGGCTCTGCTTGAGGAATACCGTGCCAAGGTGGTGCCCGCGGCCACCGAATTCGTCAGGGGCCGCATGCCGGCACGCGATCTCCGCGAGATCTGGCTCCCCTACTTCCGAGGCTCCTTCCTCACCTACGAGAGGGCCGTCCAGGAAGCCTGGCGTGCCGCCTACGGACCTGACCAGGGCATCGAGCCGGGCCCGCCGATGGCCGACCCGAAGTACGCCGACCAGCTCCGCTACTTCCCGGTGACCATCGCGCACAACAACCTTGAGCGACTCGTCGACGTACTCGCGATCGAACTCGAGGACCGGACCGCGAACGCGACCGCACTGCCTGAGCGGATCATCGACCTCGCCTACGTCATCGACGCCCTGGAGGGCTTGATGCAGTCGCTGGCGGACAAGTCCTGATCCACGCTCGGCCCCAGACACAACACAACAGGTTCAACCAGTCCGCGAAGAACTTCACCTGGAGGATCTGATGAGCCTCATGAACGAGCTGCGCGACGGCGCGGCTGCGCTCCACAACGCCGACGTGGTCAAGGGTCACGACCTCGCGTGGGGCGGCGACCTGTACACCATCCGTCCCTACACCCTGGGTCCGGCCGCGCTTGAGGCGTTCACCGTCCGCGAGCGCATCCACGTGTCGATCGACGGCCTCGGCGAGGACCTGGTCGACCTGCACGGCATCGGCGTCTACCGCCGGCACGAGCCGCGGATCGGCGCCGAGGGCGAGACCGAGCTCACGTGGCGTACGGCAACCATCGGCGCACAGTTCCTCTCGCTGCAGGTCGTGGGCGAGAGCGACGTGTTCGGGCAGGTCAGGGTGACCAACACCCCGTCGAAGAGCGAAGGCGCGACCGTGTCGCCGAACCTCGTCCCCGGCCCGGTGGACCCCGAGATCACCCCGATGAAGAACTGCGTGACCGCGCTGTACCCGCGGTTCGACATCGAGAACCTCGGCACGATCATCGACACGGGCGAGACCCGCGTCGACGTCGAGTCGCGCGTCAACATGGTTCCCCCGATCGGCGACGTGTCCCGCACGTCGACGTCGTACGCGCTGTACGACGGCGACCGCCGGGTCGGCACGCTGCTGGCGGCGGACCTTGAGATCGGCGCCCTGCTTCACCACATCCCGGTGAAGAACGCGACCCAGCCGGTCGAGTTCGCGACCATCACCGCCTGAGCCAGGAACGACCGGCGGTGAAAGACAGTGGACGGGCCCGCGCCAACCTCGACGCGGGCCCGCTCACGGCGTACACATTCGGCGTTTCCTCCTCGATAGGTCATCGCGTGATGCGGTACACCTTCGCCCGCGCCGCGGCCGGCCACCGGTTCCTGACCGCCGTGCGGATCGACGCCCCGCAGACCCTGAGCGGCACCGAGGTGGCGATCTGGGAAGACCTGACGCGGCCCGGGGGCTGCCGCATCCGTACCTTCATCCCGACGATGCGCGCCCCCAGAGCCATCGACCGCCCGCAGATGTTCGACTGCCTCCCGCTGACCGACATCAGCTATCTGGACCTCATGCGCACGGTCTGCCCCAGCCTGCTCCCGAAGACCTGTGCCCAGGCGGCGTCTGACGAGTCCGCGTGGGCGGCGTCGCTCGGCGCGTCGGACCAGGTGGTCTACCGGACGGACGGCGTGGCGGTCACCGAGTTCCACGTGGCCGACCGGTCGACGCCGGTGGGCCGGACGGTGCACAGGAACGACGTCCTCGAACGCTCCTGGCAGGTCGAGGAGTTCGGCAGCGACGCCGACCACGGCATGCCCGTACGGATCCGGGTGGGCCGGGCCGGCGTCAGGAAGCCGACGGTCTTCGAACGGGTCACCCCGGTGCTGGCGCTGGCGCGGCACCCCGGCATCAAGGACGCCCCTCCGCTCCTGGACGAGGCGGACCGGCAGCTCTCCGGCACGGGGCCGGCATGAAGCGCGCGGTACGGGGCCGCAACGCCGTGCGTGCCACGGCCCGGCTGGCGGCTGTGGCGACCGCGACGGCGAGGGTGGCCGGCGCCGCGCTCATCCATCCGCGACGGGCGCGGGACGCGGCTGCCGACTCCCTCGTACGGGCCGTCGAGTCGCTCGGCGGCGCCTACATCAAGGTCGGCCAACTGCTGGCCACCCGGTCCGACCTCATCGGTCCGCGGCTCGCGCGGCGGCTGTCGCGGCTGCAGGACAACGTCGCCGCGATGAGCGCCGCCGACGCGCTTGCCGTGCTGGCACGTTCCCACCGGCCGTTGCCGGCGAGCGCCCGTGCGGCGGTGGCGAAGGGACCCGTGGCGAGCGGGTCGATCGCCTGCGTGTACCGGTGGGAGCCCGAGCCCGGCGCTCCCGTGGCGCTGAAGATACGGCGGCCCGACGCGGCTGAGACGGTGCCGGTCGACACAGCCATGCTGCGCTGGTGCGCGAGGCTGATCGCCAAGACCCCGTGGATGCGCTCCAGCCCGGTCGTCGCCATCGTCGACGATCTGTGCGCCGCCGTGCTCAACCAGCTCGACCTGGAACGGGAACGCACCATGCTGGCGCAGCTCCGGGGGTTCCTGGCGGACGAGGCACAGGTCGTGATTCCGGCGCCGGTCGACGAGTACTCCACCTCCGAACTGCTCGCCATGGAGTTCATCGACGGCCTGGACCGCCAGACGTTCGCGACCGCGGCACCGGACCTGCGCGACGAGGGCATCACCACGCTGGTCCGCGCGATGTACGAGCTCGTGTTCGTGCACGGCTTCGTGCATATCGACCTGCATCAGGGAAACGCGTACCTGCTCCCGGACGGGCGACTCGTACTGCTCGACGTCGGGTTCGCGCACATGCTCAGCGGATTCTCCCGGGAGCGCTTCACCCGGTTCTTCGGCGGCATGGTGACCGGCCGCGGGCAGGAGTGCGCAGGGATCCTGCTCAGTACGACGAAAGGGGCCGGCCGCCACGATCAGAACCTGGCCCGGTTCGAAGCGGAGGTCGTCCGGCTCGTGGAGGAGTCCGCGGAACTCGATGTCGCGCAGTTCTCGGTGCCCCGTTTCGCCGCGCGGCTGTTCCAGATCCAGCAGAGCAACGGCTATTACGCCGAGCCTGAGATGACGTTCCCGCTGCTGTGCCTGATCGCCCTTGAGGGAACCGTCAATGAACTGGCACCCCATATGGACTTCCAGATCGAGGCCGCTCCTTACATCATGTCCAGCCTTATCGACCAGTAGCCGGGGAGGACCTGTGGACGACACGTTCAGCAGCGCCGCCGACCACGTGCTCAGCCTGGCCGAAGGCCAGGCGCAACGGTTCAACCATCCCTACGTCGGCCCCGAACACCTGCTCCTCGGCCTGGCCGATCACGCGCACGGGCCGGCCGCACGTGTGCTCCGCGACAACGGCGCGTCCGTGGAGACCCTCCATGAGCGGGTCCATTTCATCCTCGGGGAATCCGAGCCCCGTCCGGCGGCGGAGCTGCCCACGACCCCGCAGGCCGCCGAGGTGCTCCGCGCCGCGGCGCGGCAGGCCGGGCGCCGCGGTGACGCCGTGGTCGAGCCCGCCCACATCCTGCTCGCCCTCCTCGCCGAGACGTCGAAGAACCTCAGCGTTGACATTCTGCTCAGCCTCGGTCTCGACCCCGTGGACCTGCGTTCCGAACTCCTGGAGGCGATGGCTGCGATGGCGGCGGAGGCACCGGCGGAACTCCAGCCCGCCGCGGCCGAACCGGCCGCGTTCAGGCCGGCGGGATCGCAGCTCCTGGACAAGTTCGGCGTCAATCTCACCCGGGAGGCCGCCGACGGCAGACTCGACCCCGTCATCGGCCGCGACGCGGAAATCCGCCGGCTGACTCAGGTGCTTTCGCGGCGTATGAAGAACAATCCCGTGCTGCTCGGGGACGCCGGCGTCGGAAAGACGGCCATCGTGGAAGGGCTGGCCCGCAATATCGTCGACCGCGCGGTTCCCCCCTCGCTCGCCGGCAAACAGCTCTACGCGATCGACCTGGCGTCGATGGTCGCCGGTTCGCGCTACCGGGGCGACTTCGAGGAACGCCTCAAGGACGTCCTCAAGGAGGTGCTGGGCCGCGGCGACATCATCGTGTTCATCGACGAGATACACATGCTGGTCGGCGCGGGTGCCGCGGAGGGGTCGATCGATGCCGCGAACATCCTCAAACCCATGCTCAGCCGCGGCGAGATGAAGCTCATCGGGGCGACCACGCACAGCGAATACCGCAAGTCGCTGGAGAAGGACTCGGCTCTCGACCGGCGTTTCCAGCGCATCAGCGTGGACGAGCCCACCCCGGCCCACGCCGTCGAGATCCTGAACGGACTGAAGCCGCTGTTCGAAACGCACCATCAGGTGACGATCGCCGATGAGGCGGTCCAGGCCGCGGTCGACCTGTCCTGCCGCTATCTGTCCACGCGGTTCCTGCCCGACAAGGCGATCGACCTGATCGACGAGGCCGCGGCGGAGGTCGCGCTCCGGCTCGATCCGGCGTCGGCCGAGGTGGCGGCCCACGACGTGGCAATCGTCGTGTCGCAGCAGACCGGTGTGCCGGTGTCGGCGATGTCCCGGTACGAGTCGCAGAAGCTCGGGCAGATGGCGGACCGGCTGCACCGGCGGGTCGTCGGCATGGACGAGGCGATCCAGGCCGTCAGCAAAGCGGTCAAACGCACCCGCACGGGAATCCGGGACCCGCACCGGCCGGTCGGCTCCTTCATCTTCGCCGGCCCGACGGGCGTGGGTAAGACCGAACTGGCCAAGGCGCTGGCCGAGTTCCTCTTCGACGACCAGGACAGCCTGGTCCGGTTCGACATGTCCGAGTTCGGCGAGAGCCACACGGCGTCACGCCTCGTCGGTTCGCCACCCGGGTACGTGGGCCACGACGAGGGCGGGCAACTGACCGAGCGGGTCCGCCGCAAGCCGTTCTCGGTGGTGCTGTTCGACGAGGTGGAGAAGGCCCACACCGACGTGTTCAACACGCTGCTGCAGGTGCTCGACGACGGCCACCTCACGGACTCGGCCGGCCGGCGCGTGGACTTCACCAACACGGTCATCATCCTGACCACCAACCTCGGCTCGCGCGACCTCGCCAGAGGCCGTCTCGGCTTCGCCGACGGCGACGGCAGCCATCGCTACGAGCATCTGAAGGACGTGGTGACCGTCGAACTCAAACAGCACTTCAGACCCGAATTCCTCAACCGGCTCGACGACGTCATCGTCTTCCCCGAGCTGTCGCGTGCCGACGTCCTGGCCATCGTCGGCCTGCTGCTGAACGGCCTGGACCAGCGCCTGCGCGCCAACAGCATCTCGATCGAGGTCACCGCGGCTGCGCGCGAGCACCTGGCGGACCGCGGGCACGACCCGAGGGAAGGGGCGCGGCAACTGCGCCGGGTGATCCAGACACACATCGAGGATCCGCTCACCGAGCTGGTGCTCGCCGAGCACGTCAAGCCAGGCCACACCGTCAGAGTCGACACCGATACGGACTCCGGCCGGCTCACGCTGACTCCCCTGAGCCCGGGGAGCGTTGACGGATCGCAGGGCCGTAAGGTAAGTTCAGACTGACTTAAGAAAAAATAGTAATCTGGGAGGGATGAGAAATGGGCCAGCCGCTCGCGTACTTCGAGATCACCTCGTCCGAGGACGCGGGGCGTCTCCAGTCGTTCTACGCCGACATGTTCGGCTGGAACGTCAACCAGATTCCCGATATGGGGGGATACGCCCTCGTCGACACCCAGTCCGGCGAGGGCTCCGTGACCGGCGGGATCGGCCCGGCCATGGGCGAGCCCGGTATCCGGGTGTACTTCCATGCGACCGATCTCGGTGCCGCGCTGAAGCGGGCCGAGGAGCTTGGCGGGTCGAGGGTCATGGAGCCCACCGAGTTGCCCGGATTCGGCAACATCGCCGTGTTCGCCGACCCGGACGGAAACGCCATCGGCCTGTGGGATCAGCGTTCCGCCTGACCCGCCGGCGCCAAGACGGGGAACCGAGCAAGACGAGCAAGACCAGCAAGACGAGCAAGACGAGCAAGCGAGACCGACGCGGCTGCGCGGCATCACCCCGCCGGCAGTCAGTCCGGCGCGGCCCGCCCGCCCCCGCGGGAAGACGTGCCGCGCAGCCGCTCTCTCTCCCGGAACTGTTCTGCGGACCTGTGACGACGACCGGATCAGTGATCGGAACAACACCATGACCTCAGAGCACGGTGGCCTCAAGGAATCCCCGCCGGCGGCGCGCGCGGGCGGCCCGACCGCTCCTGCCGCAGGTCCCCGGCAGCAGATGTTCTCGCTGCTGATGGGGTGTTACGCGTCGCAGTGCATCGCGGTCGCCGCCGATCTGAGGATCGCCGACCACCTGCACGGGGCGCCACGGCAGCCGTCCGACCTCGCCCGGTCCACCCAGTGTGACGCCCAGGCGCTGCGCCGGCTGCTGCGCGCTCTGGCCGGCATCGGAGTGTTCCGCGAACGTGACGACGGCTCCTTCGAACTCACCGCCGCAGGCGAGCTGCTGCGCTCCGACGTTCCCGGGTCGCTGCAGCCGATCGCACGGCTGGTCGGCTCGGAACTCCAGTGGCCCACGCTCGGCAACCTGGGCCACACGGTCAGGACCGGCGAGCCGGCGTTCGACCACGTCTTCGGGATGCCGATGTGGGAGTACCTGGCCACGAATGCGGACGCGCACGCCCTGTTCCAGTCGTCGATGAGCGCGTTCTCCACCGCGGAGGTCCGCGCCATCCTCGGCAGCTACGACTTCTCGGGCGCCGTCACGGTCGTCGACGTCGCCGGCGGGCAGGGGAACCTCCTGGCCGCGATCGTCGACAGGTATCCGCACGTCGAAGGCATCCTCTTCGAACGCCCTGAGGTGACCCGCGAGGCCCGCGACCAGTTCGTGGCGAACGGTCTTGGACACCGGTGCCAGGCGATAGCGGGGGACATGTTCTCCACGATCCCGCCCGGAGCCGACTGCTACATCATGAAGTCGGTGCTGCACGACTGGGACGACGAAAGCGCCACGCGGCTGCTGCGCACCTGCCGGGACGCGATGGCCGACCGCACGACGCTGCTGGTCATCACGCGCGTGGTCCGGCCCGCGAACGAACCCGACCTCAGCAAGTTCCAGGACCTGAACATGCTGATCAACCTCAACGGCGCGGAGCGTACGGCCGACGAGTTCCGCGAGCTCCTCGGGAAGGCCGGCCTCCGGCTCGACGAGATCATCGCGACACCGAGCCCGCTGAGCATTCTCGTCTGCACACCGGCGGCGTCCGGGGAGCGGGCCGCCGGCTGACGCCTGGTCGCCGAAGCCCGCCGGTCGGCGCGTACACCGCTGACCAGCGCGTACGCCGCCCGGTCCTACTCGCCCGCGGTCGCCGAGGACTCCTCGTGCCCCAGCACCGCCAGCAGGCGGATCTTCTCCTCGGCCTCGCTGCCCGGTGCGGGCGTGAGGACCAGCAGCGCCTGGGACTGGTCCTCGGTGAACAGCGCCTGGCAGTCCACCTCGATCGCCCCGGCCTCGGGATGCACCAGCACCTTGTGGTCCGCGAACCGCTGGGCCACCTCGTGCCGCTCCCACAGCTCCCGGAACTCGTCCGACTCCGCCAGCAGCACCCGCACCAGCTCGCCCGCGCGTGACCGCGGCCCCGACACGCCGTGGGCGGCGCGCAGCGACGCGACCAGGCTGCGCGCCTGGCCCGCCCGGTCCTCGGGCGGGTAGACCTCGCGGGTCGCCGGGTCGGTGAACCACCGGTACACGTCGCTGCGCGCCCAGCCCGTGAGCCGCGAGCGGTCGCCGAAGATCGCCGTCGCCAGCCGGTTCGCCACGAGCGTCTCGCCCAGCGCCGACAGGATCAGCGCCGGACAGTCCTCCAGCCGGTCCAGGACCCGCAGCAGCGCCGGCGCCACATGGGTGTCCAGCGACACCGACCGCGGCACGTTCTGCCCCGCCAGCCGGTACAGGTAGTCGCGCTCGTCGGCGGTGAGCCGGAGCGCCCGGGCGAGCGCGGCCAGCATCTGGTCCGACGGCCGGGGACCGCGCTGCTGCTCCAGCCGCACGTAGTAGTCCACGGACATCCCGGCCAGCGCCGCCACCTCCTCGCGCCGCAGCCCGGGGGTCCGGCGGCGTACCCCGGGCACGAGACCGACGTCGGCCGGGCGCAGCGCCTCACGGTGGCGGCGCAGGAAGTCGGCGAGGGCAGCACGGTTCACCCCTCCATTGTTCCTCCGGCAGCCCGCGTATCCAGGGATCGCCGGTCCCCCGATCCGGAGGTCTCTCCCGCCCCCGCCGCCGCGGGCGCACGGTGGCTGCATGAACACCACCGACAACACGATCTTCATCCCCGGCGCCACCTCCGGGATCGGCCTCGCCCTCGCCCTGCGGCTCCAGGCGAAGGGCAACACCGTCGTCATCGGCGGGCGGCGCACCGAGCTGCTGGAGAAGCTGGCGGCCGGGCACGGCTTCGGCACGGTACGTATCGACACCGCCGACGCCGCCTCGATCACCTCCGCCGTCCAGGACGTCCTGCACCGCTACCCCGACCTGAACGTGCTGGTCGCCATGGCCGGCATCATGCGCGCGGAAGACTGGCGCACCCCCGGCTTCCTGGCCGACGCGGAAGAGACCGTCGTCACCAACGTGCTCGGCCCGATCCGGCTGATCGCCGCCCTCACCGAGCACCTGCAGACCCGCCCCGGGGCCGCGATCGTCACGGTCTCCTCCGGCCTGGCGCACGCCCCGCTGCGCATCACGCCCACGTACAACGCGACCAAGGCCGCCATCCACATGCTCAGCGAGACCCTGCGCCTGCAGCTCGCGGACACCGGCGTGCAGGTGGTCGAGCTGGTCCCGCCGTCGGTCCGGACGGCGCTGATGCCGGGCCAGGAGACGTCGGACTTCGCCATGCCGCTCGACGAGTTCGCCGACGAGGCCATGGCGCTGCTCGAAGCCGGCCCCGGGGCCCGCGAGATCCTCGTCGAGCGCGTGAAGTTCCTCCGCTACGGCGAGGTTCGCGGCGACTACGACCAGGTCGTCGCCACCCTCAACACCGCGGACCCGCACGCCCGCTGACGTGCGCGGCTGCGTACGTGGCCGCGGCGGGGGGCGGGAGGGGGGTCAGCGGTCCTGGGCGAGGTCGTGCAGTTCGCGCAGGAGGCTGTCCTCCGTGGCGACGAGGGCGTCGAACGTGCCCTCCTCGCGGAGGCGGCCTCCGTCGAGGACGATGACGCGGTCGGCCATCCGGGCGTTGTCCAGGCGGTGCGTGACGACCACCGTGATCCGGTCGGGGGCCAGCTCGCGGAGCCTGCGGAAGATCAGGTGCTCGCCGCGGGCGTCCATCTCGCTGGTGGGCTCGTCCAGGACGAGCACCGCCGGCTCCCGGTACATCGCCCGGGCGCAGGCCAGGCGCTGCCACTGCCCGCCGGACAGTTCGTGCCCGCCCCACACCGAGCGGGCCAGCAGGGTGTCGAGCCGGTCCGGGAGGGCGCGGAGCGCCGGGGTCATGCCGACGTGGTCCGCGGCGTCCCAGACGCGGTCGTCGGAGTGCTCGCGGGGCTGGCCCAGGGTGATGTTCTCGCGGGCGGCGAGCGGCCAGTGCCCGTTCTTCTGCGGGACGAGGCCGACGTGCCGCCAGACCGACTCCGCGTCGGCGGTGGCGAGGTCGGTGTCGTCCCACAGGACGGTGCCGCCGGTCGGCACGGTCAGTCCGGTGAGCATGCGGATCAGGGTCGACTTGCCGGCGCCGTTCTCGCCGACCAGGGCGACGACCTCGCCGCGGTTGAGGGTGAGGGTGACCGGGTGCAGCGCGGGGGTGTCCCTGCCGGGGTAGGTGTACGCGGCCTCGCGCAGGCGGATCCGCCGCGGCGCCCCGGCCCGAACGGTGCCGCGGGCCGTGGTCATGGCGCGGACCTCGCCGGTGAAAGCGTAGTAGTCGCTGAGGTAGAGGCCGTGGTGGAACAGCACGGCCCCGTACCGGACGATCGAGTTGAGGGCGCGTCCGGCGGTCTGCGAGGCGACGACGGCGGTGCCGGCGATGGCGGTGGACATGGCTCCCGAGAGGGCGAGCGCGGCCAGCGCCGTCCACATGCCGAGCGTGAACAGGCCCGCCAGGGATGACGCGAGGAGCGTCACCAGCAGGTACGGGCGCGCCCCTTGGAGTTCGCGGCCCTCGACCCTGTCGCACATCACCCGGTACCAGGAGTACAGGTAGGGGCGCATGGTGTTGGCGCGCAGTTCGTCGGCGAGGTCGGGGGTGGTCAGCCACCAGCGCATCATTCCGCGTACGTTCCGGGCGGAGATGGTGCGGTCGTGCACCCGGTAGTCGATGCGCGCGGCGATCACCCCGCCCATGCCCCGGGGGAGGACGGACAGCAGCAGCACGCCCAGGAGCAGCGGGTGGAGGGAGGTGAGGACGGTCGCGGCAGACAGGAGCTGGATGAGGCCGTTGGTCATCGTCTTGGCGTCGTCCGCGAGGTCGACCGCGCGCAGGGCGCCGATCTCCGCGGCCCGGCTGCGGTCGGTGAAGCCCGCGGTGTCGTACGCGGACAGCTCGGCCTTCATATGGAGGTCGACCAGGGTGAGGTCGACGGCGGAGGCGATCTGCGGGTTGAGGCGGCGGGTGGCCCAGTCCGCGAGGATCCACATCGCGGCGCCGAGCGCCATCGCAACGACCGCGACGGTCAGCGCCGGCCAGGCCCGGCTCAGCCCGGTGCGGGCGTCGGCAGTGGTGAGGTGGGGCAGCGCCTTGGAGACCGCGGTGAGCATGACGGCGGTGCCCAGGCCGGACAGCACCTGGCACACGAGGACCGTGAGCGTCATACGGCGGTCCACGGACCACGCCAGCCGGGCCGACTGGGCGAGCGCTGTCGGGATCCGGCGGGCCATGTCCCACAAGGTGGCGTCGTCCAGGGCCCGGCCGTGCTTGCGCCCGTGGTAGTCCAGCTCGGGCGGGGCCGAGGGCCGGGGAGCCGACGGGCGGGCGGCGGGAACGGCCGCCGTGTCCGCCGCTGTGTCCGCCGTCGGGGTCGGGGCTTTCGCGCCGCTCAAGCGCCCCACCTCGTTGACGGTCGTGATGCGGACGCGAACGGGGCGCGGCGTGCGGCGGCGGGGCGCGGGGGCACCGCGGGCTTGACGTGCTGAGCGGGAGGATTTTCGAACGCGGGGTGGGCGGCGGGACAGGGACGTACGGGATTCACGGCTTGCTCCTCAGGTAGGGACCGGGTCGAGCACCCGGGACAACGTGGATGGTCACCGGGCCGATACGGGACGGGCCGGGCGACAGGTCGAGCACAGGTGCGAATGGGGGCGCGGTAGGCAAGTGCGGTCGGCGCTTCCGTACGTTCGATTCACCCGTCAAGGCGACGGCGGCGCAGGCGTAACCCGGGTGGGGGATTGCGTGCGGACGGTTCCGGCTCGTTCCCGGCGTCCCGGAGCCGCGGCGCCGGTAGAGTGCTTGGCCCGAGTTCGAGGGTTCTGGCAGAAATCAAGAAGACGGGCGTGGACTCAGTGGTGGATCCCCATCGGGTTGCCGAGATCATCGTGGATCCGGGCGAGGGCCCCGAACGGCGCGGTTCCGGATACCGGGTGACTGCGGCGGCGGTGCTGACCGCCGCGCACGTCGTCGCCGGGGCGCGGGCGGTACGGGTGCGGTTCGACGCCGACCGGCCGTCGGAGTGGAGCACGCACGCCACCGTGGGGTGGGCGTCGGCCGCACACGATATCGCGGTCCTGGTCATCGAATCCCGCGCGGGCGGCGAGGACGACGCGCTTCCCGGCGTACGTTTCGGCAGCGTCGGCGACCGTACGGGCACGCTGGAGGTCCGGGCGGTCGGCTTTCCCAGGTTCAAGCTGAAGGCCCGTGACGGCGCAGGGGGCTGGTACCGCGACTCCCACCAGGTGGACGGCCGGGTGGCGGTGGGATCCAACCGGCGGGAGGGCACCCTGGAGGTCACCGTGGCCGCACCCCCGGACCGTCCGCCGGACGGTCCGGCCGGGCCGGTCTCGCCCTGGGAGGGGATGTCCGGCGCCGCCCTCTGGTGCGGGGACCGGATCATCGGCGTACTGACGAACCATCACCACCCCGGCGGTCTCGGCAGCCTGACGGCCCGCAGGGTGGACCGCTGCGTCGCCTCCCTGGAGCCGGACGACCGGAAACGGCTGGCGGAGCTGCTGGGGCCGGCGCTGTCGGGCATCCTGCCGGACGTCCTACCGCCCGCCGGGCCCGACTCCGTCGTACGCCATCTGTCGCACGTCCGGGACACGTTCGCCCCGGCGCGGCTGCTGGACCGGGAGGAGGAACTGGCCGGTCTCGCGGAGTTCTGCGCGGGCGACGAGCCCTACCTGTGGTGGCAGGCGGCGCCATGGTCAGGAGAGACCGCGCTGCTGTCCTGGTTCGCGCTGCACCCGCCGGGCGGCGTGGACGTGGTGTCGTTCTTCGTCACCCGCCGCCTGCGCGGCGAGGACCACAGCGGGGCGTTCTTCACCGCCGTCACCCGCCAACTGCCCCACCTGGCCGACCGGGACGCGGACCCGGCCACGACCCCGCCGCACAGGCTGCTGCCCCCGATGCTGGAGGCGGCGGCCGGCCAGGCGCGCGCCTCGGGCCGTACGCTGCTGCTGGTCGTGGACGGCCTGGACGAGGACACCGCCGCCGAGACGGGCCTGGCCAGCATCGCCTCCCTGCTGCCGTTCAACCCCCCGGAGAACATGCGGGTGCTGGTCTCCAGCAGACCGCACCCGCCGCTGCCGGACGACGTACGAGACGACCACCCGCTCTTCTCGTGCCCGGTACGGGAGCTGTCCGCCTCCCCGCACGCCCGCAGCCTGGAGCGCGGCGCCCGCCGCGAACTCCGGCAGGTGCTGGGCGAACCGGGCGCGCGGCGGGAGGTGATGGGGCTGATCACCGCCGCCGGCGGCGGTCTGACCCGCCCCGACCTGGCACACCTCACCGGGCGCTCCCCGCTGGAGATCACCGACCTGCTGGAACGCGACCTCGGCCGCAGCCTCGCCAGCCGGCCGGGTCCTGACGGGCAGCCTCCCGTCTACTTCTTCAGCCACGACACGCTGCGCGCCACGGCAGAACAAAGCCTCGGCGCCGAACTGGACGAGGGCCGCGCCCGGCTGCACGCGTGGGCCGACGCCTGCCACGCGAGCGGCTGGCCGGAGGACACCCCCGGCTACCTGCTGCACGACTACCCGCACCTCCTCGTCGCCACGGACGACGTGCGGCGGCTGGCCCGCTGCGCGGGTGACCGGCGCCGCAACGAGCGGCTGCGGCTGCGTACGGGGAACGACTTCCTGACCCTCACCGAACTCGGCATGGCACACGACCTCAACGTGCGCCAGCCCGCCCCGGACCTGACGCTGGCGCTCCGCCTGGCGTTACGCCGCGACGAACTCGCCCGCCGGTACGCCCACATGCCCGCGTCGCTGCCCGCCGTGTGGGAGCGGCTCGGCGAAAGCACCCACGCGGAGGCGCTGGCCCGCTCGGTCGACGACGACCGCCGGCAACTCCAGGCGCTCAGCGAACTCGCGTGGACCATCGCCGAGCACGGCGACCGGGCGCGCGCCGAAGCAGTGGCGGAGCTGATCACGTACGAGGAGACCCGCAACCGAACACTCGCGTGGATCGCCGAGTTCTCCGGTGACCACGAGCGGGCCGAGGCCCTGGCCCTGGGCGAGCATCTGCCCGGGGAGCTGATCACGAGCCTTGCCGTGAGAGCCGAATCCCAAGGGGACCACAAAAGAGCGGAAAGGCTCGCCTCCCACCTGCATCCGGCGTATCTCGACGGCCCGGACGGTGTGTTCGGGCGGTGCGCCGTGGCCGCGGCGGAGCGGGGCGACTATGAGCGGGCGCAGGCTCACGCCCGTTCCGGCAGCGACGAAGACGCCGCCGCGTACCAGGCGGAGGTGCTGATCAATGTGGCGACGGTCGCGGCCGACCGCGGCGACCGGGACCAGGCGCGCTCCCTGCGGGCCGCCGCCGCCCGACTCAGCCGGTCGGTCGGGGACGAGGAACAACACTCCCACCTCCTGGCCCTGCTCGCGGCGTACGACGGCGACTGGGACCTCGCCGAGCAGCACCAGTGCGCGGCAGACGATGCCGCGGGTATCTCGGAGTTCGACTGGCTGGTGGAGCGCGTCGCGCAGGCAGGCGACTACGATCGGGCCGAGGCCCTGGCCCGGGCCCACCCCATGCCGGGGAGGACCATTCCACCGGCCTGGGACCACATCGTCATCGTCATGGCCATGGCCGCCAACGGCGACTACCGGGACGCGGAGCGGCTGGCCCGCGCGCTCCCGCTGCCGGGGAGCACAGCGGCGGCGTTCGCCGAGATGGCGAGGACCGCCACCGACGCGGGCGAGCGCGACAGGGCTCGGCTGTACGTCATGGCCTGCGAGGACTCGATGGGCTCGGACACCGATCCCGCGTTGCAGGCCGGCAGTCTTGTCGCCGCCTTGCGCGTCATGAATATGCCGGACACAGTTGAAGACGCGGCGCGCCTGGCGGGACTGATCGATCTCCTGGCGGAGAAGACGGCCAGGATCCCCGATCGTGGCCAGCGGGGAGCCGTACTCGACGGCCTCGTACCGGCCGTGTCCGCGGCGTGCCACGGCGGACGAGCCGAGGCGGTGCTGCGGTCGCTGGCCACGCCGGACGGCCAGGCACGAGGTCTCAGCGCCCTCGCCGAGGAAGCCGCCCTGGCCGGAGATCACAAACGCGCCGGGGAGCTGATCCGCGCTGCCAGCCCGGCCATCCACACCGTGCGGAGAACGCGCGACCACGATCGGGCCGTGGCTCAGCTTGTCCGTGCCGCCACGCTGGCCGCGGAACACGCCGAAGCGCGGGAGGCGTTCGCCGCCATCGACGACCCGGCGCAGCAGTGCGCAGCGGTCTCCGGGCTCGCCAAGCTGGTACCCGCCACCACCGGCCTCAGCCTCAGCCGGCTGGAGCGGTTCGCCCACGCCATCGCCGACGCCTACCAGCACGGCATGGCGTTCACCGCTTTGGCGGCAGCGGCGGCACGCGGCGGTGAACCCGACCGCGCCCGGCTGCTGCTTTATGCCGCGGAGCGCTCGGCCCGTGTCTGCGCGGAACGGCTCCAGGCGGTCACCGACCCGCTCGACCGGATCAGTCCGGCCGTGGAGTACAAGCTGCTTCTGGAGGAGCTGATCAAGACGGCGGCGCAGCTCGGCGAGGATGAGTTGGCGCGGTCCTTCGTGGACGATGCCTTGGACCTGGCGGCAGAGGATGACAACGGAGCGACCCGGAGCATGAACATCAGGGAGCTCCTGAGGGTCGCCGCGGCTGTCTGTGAGCGAGACGAACTCGCGGTGATGATCGAGGATGCTGCGATCGCCGGCGGCCGGGGCCAGGAACTCGCCTTCCTCGCCCGCGAGGTGGGACGGCTGGGCGAACACGACCTCGCCGAAGAGCTGGCCCACATGGTGGTCGCCGGGCACGAGCGGGCGTACGCGCTCGCCGAACTCGCCACCGCGCTGGCCGAGACGGGGGACACCGGCCGGGCCCGCTCGCTGCTGGCTCAGGCCGAGGCCGCACTTGAGGCGGGGACGGTGCCCTATCCGGGCGAGGCGTACCGGGCGCTGGCGACGGCCGCCGACCGCGTCGGCGAGCACCGCCGGGCAGAGGACTTCGTCTTCACGCTGCACTCGCGGAACGAGCGGGCGACGGCGCTCGTCGAGCTGGCGGAGACTGACCTGCGGCTTCTGGAGCGGGACGAGAACCGCGGCGCGGATCCCTCCGTACGCGAGCAGTACGGCCAACGGGCCCGCCGACGTGCGGCCGAGGCACTCGCCCTGGAGGTCTGGACCGAGATCCACTGGATCTTCCAGGACGGCAGCGGACCGCTCTCCCTCGCTGTACGGCTGGACCCGAGCTGCCTCGACGCCGTGCTGGAACCCGCCTCCGAGACCGTCTGACCCGCGATGACGATCCGACGCCGGGTGACCCGCAGCCGGTCGGGCAACCGGCGCGGGAGTTGCACGACGTCGCGGACGTTGTGGGGGATGCGCTGCGGCAGGCAGATGCTCGACCAGTTCCACAGCCGGGGTCGGCAGTGAGGTGACGATGCGGCCTTTCGATCACGAGCAGGAACGGCAACTGCTGCAGGGGCCCGACTTCCTTGAGGACCAGTCGGAGCGGCGCTGTCCCGCCTGCGGGAAGGTCGCGGTCCGCACGTACGCCTACCGCAGTTTCCAGCGGGCCACGCCCTCGTTCATCAGCTACATGTGGTGCGCGTCCTGCCGGCGTTTCAAGGGCTGGACCGGACCGGACCTGGGCCGGTTCGAGCTCTCGGAGCCGCTTTCCGCCGCCGACCGCGAGGCCCTAGGTTGTGTCCGCAATGTCAGGGGAGCCAGAGTTGTAGGCAGGCGATGGTGACCAGGGCTTCGTAGTGGCGGGCTCGTTTGTCGTAGCGGGTGGCCAGGGCCTTGTTGTGCTTGAGCTTGTTGAAGCAGCGTTCGACGAGGTTGCGGCGGCGGTAGGTGGCCCGGTCGAGGCGGCAAAGGCTCTCACCTCGGCGGACACGGCCGTTGATCTGGTCGATCCGCTCCGGAATCACTGCCTTGATGCCTCGCCTGCGCAGGTAGG
>NZ_JCANSZ010000057.1:0-46226 GCF_059570535.1 Streptomyces sp. CNP082 | reverse complement strand
GCGCGCGTTCCGCTCCGCGGAAACGACGCACGTCGCTACGCGACGTCGGCCTTCAGCGGCCTACGGCCGCTAAAGGCGCAGCGCATCCGCGCTGCAGGAATTCGCTCCGCGAATTCCCTAGGCCAGCTAGGGGGCCGGGGGCGCCGTGTTTTCAAGTGCCGGAATTCCTGGCCGATTTGACGGAAGAACAAAAACCGTTATAAAAGCGGGAGTTAAGGTTTTTTGAGGGGTGACGGAAAGTTTGATTCCCTCGAACTCGCGGTATTCTGCCCGGTATTGAGGATAGCTGAAAGCAGGCAGGGGATGCAGCGCTCCGCGCCGCATCCCCACGCACGGGCCACTGTGCGGCAGCGGGGAAATATTCTGTCCCCCTTTTTCACATTGGGCCATTCCCAGGAACATGTGCTTGAAGAGTATGTCGAGTATCTTGGTCTCTCGATACCCCGCCTTTCTACTGTAACGGCCTTCATTCCAGACCGCCGCGACCAGAGAATATCTATGCATCAAGCCAGGACATCGCTCTTCCTTATGCAATCGCCCCGAGAAAGTCAGCTTGAAAAACTATCCAGTGGAATGGTTATGGCGCGTAGGCATAGTCACGTCTCTTAATGAGTCGGCGCCGTCGACTACGCGCCGAAGCCGACGGCGGTGACGTAGGCGTAGGCGTCGTAGTCGGAGCCGAGGTCGGTGATGATGTCGTTCCAGGCGGCGTCCAGGGTGTCGAGGTCTTCGTCGATCCAGGCGTCGACGATGTGGTCCCAGCGGCGGACGTTCATCGACCGGTGCTGGACATCGCGGCGGCGGGGTTCAGGAACCTGGGTCTGGTCGACGGGGTAGATCTCGATGCGGGTGCCTCGGCCGTGGTTGGTCAGCCGGCGCTTGAAGTCGGCGACGACGTTGCGGCGGCGCAGCGTCCAGTAAGCCTCGTCGATGCGGCGGAGGTTGGCCTTGTTCGGGCGGCGTTCCTCGGCCAGCCAGGCCATCAGGGTGCGCTGGGTGACGTTGATGCCCGCGTCCTGTATGGCTTGGTAGCCGGCGTCGCTGGCGGTCAGGTAGCGCAGCCGGGCGTGAAGGCCGCGGTTGGATTCGACGGGGGAGGTGATGCCGGTGACGAGGTCGTCGAGCTGGCGGGCCAGAGCGATGCTGCCGGGCATGCCGCGGGCGCCGAACTGGCCGAACTGGTCCCAGCGGCCGGCCATCAGGCGCCTCCGATGGTGTAGCTCTGTTCCGGCTTGGTCTTGGCCTCGGTGAGGCTACGGCCTTCGGTGAAGACCGTGCGCCAGTCGCCGCCGGTGACGTGGAGTTCGTCGGTTCCTTCTACTTTCACTACTGTCAGGCCGGCGGTGTGTGCTTTGTATGCCTTCCACCATAGGTTGGCGAATGCTTGGGAATGGATGATGTGCATCCATTCGGGGCGTTCGAAGCTGCGGTTGTAATGGGATTCGCCGCAGGTGGAGACGAACTTGGAGTACATCGCCTTGATGTACTCCAGCGTCATTGTGTCGCTGTTGGCCAGGGCTTCCTCGCGGGCGGCTGCGAGGGTGGCGCGGAATTTCTCCAGCAGGCTTTCGGAGCCGGCGGCTGTGTGGGCTGCGTGGATCTGGGGAGGGTCGCACAGCGCGTAGCGGGGGCTGGACAGGCGGAGCAGCAGCCGGAGGGTGGCGTCGGTGACCCATAGTTCGCCGGGGGTGTCGCGGTTGCCGATCGGGTTGGGCAGGAGATGGTCGTGTTCCCAGGCGGGTGGGGTGATGAGGTAGACGCCGGATTTGGTTTTGTCGAAGATGCCGGAGGTGTCGGGCTCCAGGTTGAGTTGTTTGTGCGGCAGGTGGGTCTTCATCGCTGCCAGGTAGGCGCCGTTGATGTCGAGGACTGTCACCTGCTGGGCTGGTGCGGTGGCGTCCTTCAGTGCGGCGGTGTTGTGCCACTTGGGGCGTGCTTCCCAGATCTCGTCTGCGCCGTTGCGGGAGCGCTTTTTCAGGATGTCGGGGCGTGGGGGGCGGAAGAGCACGTCGTAGCGGGAGCCGACCCGGGTCAGTTTCCACAGGTTCATGGCGTCGGGGATGGCTCGCTTGACCAGCGCCGCGGTTGCTGTCTCGGTGTCCCCGTCGGCGCGGGTGGCTTCGTGGGCTACTGCCTGGTGGATTTCATCCACCGGCAGGTCGTTGCTGGTGTGGTGGTGTGGTGGTGTTTCACGGCGAGGCTGCGGGGGCGGGGCTGTCGCTATGGCGGTGGAAGGTGTTCTCGGGAGGGCTGTCGGCGGTGGGCTGGTGGGGCGGCAGTCGGCGGGGTCGAGGTGCTGGGGGAAGCCTTCCACCTCTTCGGTGGCCGGGGCCCCGCACAGCACGCACAGTGTCTGGTCGTCGCCGTCTGCCTCGGTCGCAGGTGCGGTCTTCGGCTGTGGTGGGGTTTCGCGGAGGGCTGCCGGGTGAGCGTGTGGGCGCCGTTCGGCGGGCAGTGCCTCGCAGGCGACGGTGGGGCCGGAGAGCAGGTCGATCGGGTCGATGCCGAAGTATGCGGCGACGGCGTCGGCTTCGTCGAGCGACCATGCTGAGCGGCCGGCCTGACGGCGTGAGACCTTGTCCTGGGTCAGGCCGCAGCCGGCCGTGGCGAGTTCGGCTTGGGAGATTCCGGTGGCCTGGCGGAGTGCCGCGATGGTCAGCCTCAGCGTCTCCAATGTGCTCATCGCCATATGCCACACTCTACCGTTCTATGTACTTAGTGCATATGGCAATTGCCGGATGGGATTTGGCGTGTCCGCGGGCGCCTGCTCCCCCGGTGGCTTCGTCGGTCTGCCTTCTCGAAGGTGAGGGGGCGTTCGAGTTCGGCGTCTTCGGCTGGCAGGTCCGAGCGCAGCTTGGTCGCGGCCCGGCCCGCTCTCCCGGGTGCCGTCCCGGCTACCGGATCGTCTGCGCGTCCGCTGTCTGGGTCACCAGCCGGGCCTGCAGGGACGCGATCGTCCCGGGCGTTACCCCGGCGGGCCCTCTCAGGTAGTTCTCCACCGATCCGTGCTGTGCCCGCAGCGCATCCAGTGTGGCGGCCATCGCGGGGCGGGGCGCGCCGAACACCTCGTAGTAGCGCTCTTGGTCGAGGCCGAGGTCGGCGAGCATGGGCAGCAGCCGGGCCATGCGGCGTTCGTTGAGGTGGTGTCTGCTGAGGGTGTAGTCGTCCAGTATTGTCGCGTCGTCCACGCCGAGCGCTGACAGCAGCAGTGCGGCGGCTACGCCGGTGCGGTCCTTGCCGGCGGTGCAGTGGATTACCGCTGGTGCGCCGTTCGGTGTGGTGAGTGCGGTGAGGACCTGGCCGAAGGCTGCCGCGTCCTGTTCGAGCATGTCCAGGTAGACGCGGTGCAGGAAGTCGTCCGGGATGGCGTCGGCGCGGCCGGTGCGGAACAGGTCGCCGAGCGGGGCTGTGGGTGCGGTCTCGCCGCCTATGGTGAGGGGTTCGCGGCGGATTGCCGGGGGCAGGGTGGAGGGTTCCTTGGTGCGTTCGGCGTCGGTGCGCAGGTCGTAGGCGGTCTGGAGGCCGAGTTGGTCGATCGCGGCGAGGTCGGCGGGGGTGAGGTGGTCCGGTGCGTCTGCGCGGAAGACCAGGCCCCACCGGGTGTGGCCGCCGTTCTTGGTGGGGTAGCCGCCCAGGTCGCGGAAGTTGCTTGCGCCCTGGAGCGGCAGTACGCGCTCTGCGGCGAGCATGGCGGTTCCTCCTGCGGCGGGGGCGACGGAGACGTAGTGCCGGCCGGGTGCCAGTCCGGACAGTGACACTCGGGTCGCGTGGTCGACGCGGGTGACCGGGTGGTCGTGGTTGACCGACTCGGGTGTCGGGCCGACGGCCAGTACCACCGGCCCGGCGTCGGTCAGTTCCCAGGACACATCGAGGCTGCCGGTGCCGTTGCTTACGACGTCGACTGCCAGCACGATCGTTCCCATCAGATGTGCGTGGATTCCCCCCTCGCTTTCAGGTGAGGGGGGAATCCACGCTCCCCCCTTCAGAGGTGTGAAGTGGTAGCGTTTTGGTTGTGGCAAGAGGTGATCGTCGGGAGTCGCTGAACCTGCGTGTGCCACCCGACTTGAAGCGGAAGATCGAGGCCCATGCGCAGCGTATGGGCATCTCGATCAACGCGGCCGCGTGCGTTCTTCTCGCCGAAGGCTTGCGTGTGGAGAAGCGGCGGGCGCGGTGAAGCGGGCGTACAAGTTCCTGCTGCGCCCCACCACCGGGCAGGAAGCCTTGCTGCGGGCGATGCTGGCTGATCATTGCTCCCTCTGCAATGGCGCGCTCCAGGAACGCCGGGACGCCTACCGGCACGCTTCGAAGACCACGGTCCGGTACGGGGACCAGTCGGCGCAGCTGAAGGGGATCCGCGCGTTCGACCCGCAGCGGCAGGGCCGCTGGTCGTTCTCGTCCCAGCAGGCCACCCTGCGCCGGCTGGACAAGGCGTTCGCCGCGTTCTTCCGCCGTGTCAAGGCCGGAGTGAAGCCGGGCTACCCGCGTTTCAAGGGCGCTGGTCACTTCGACACCGTCACCTTCCCCAAGGACGGTGACGGCTGCCGCTGGAACAGCACGCCGCACGACCGGCAGACCCGTGTGCGTCTCCAAGGGGTGGGGCACGTCCGCGTGCACCAGCACCGGCCCCTTGAAGGCCGGGTCAAGACGGTCTCGGTCAAGCGTGAAGGCAAGCGCTGGTTCGTCATCCTGGCCTGCGATGACGTGCCCGCCAAGCCCCTCCTGGCGACAGGCGCGGTGGTCGGGATCGACATGGGCGTCGCCTCGTTCCTGACCACCAGCGACGGCGAGCACATCGCCAACCCCGGACACGGCCGCAACGCCGCCCCCAAGCTGGCCGACGCACAGCGTGCACTCGACGGCTTCCCCAAGCGGCGCAAGGCGAAGGACCGTACGAAGAAGCACCGCGCTGCCACCGCGAAGGTCGCCGAGATGTACGCGAAGGTGCGGCGCCAGCGCCTCGACCACGCCCACAAGACCGCGCTGGCCCTCGTACGCGACTACGACGTCATCGCACACGAGCGGCTGAACATCGCGAGCATGGTCACCAGCCCGGCACCCAAGCCTGACCCCCGGCGGCCAGGCACGTTCCTGCCCAACGGGTCGAGCGCGAAGGCCGGACTCAACCGATCGATATCGGATGCGGGTTGGGGGGTGTTCCTCGCGATCCTGCACGCCAAGGCTGAAAGCGCCGGACGGACCGTGATCCCGGTGGACTCCCGCAACACCTCCCGCCGCTGCCCCGCATGCGGACACGCGGCCAAGGAGAACCGCACCACACAGGAGAAGTTCGAGTGCGTCAGATGCCGGCATGCCGCGCACGCCGACGTCGTCGGCGCACTCAACGTCCTCAGGGCCGGGCTGGCCCTCTGCGACGCTGCCTAGCCAGCGACACAGGAAGCCCGCGGCTTCAGCCATGGGTGGAGTCACACGTTTTCTCCTATCGCGACGTAGCCAGAGCCAAGGGATGCTGCAGCGTGTGAACGCAGGCCCAGGTGTTGGCCGCGGCCTTGGTGCAGCAGGGCGCCTGTGGTCTGGCGATGTCGTAGGTGGGCCTACTCCGCCACGCCTGCCCTGGGTGATTCCGTTCAGCGGGCAGAGCCTCCTCGGTGGGCGTCTCGCGGGCCGTCTGGACCAGGCTTGCGGCTGCGCGGTGCGTCACGTCGGCGGGGCGTCGGCTCTGTTCAGCTCGGTGTGCCGTGGTCGGCCTGGTCGGGTTTGACTTCTGTCAGGTTCAGTGTTCCGCTGGCGACGCGGATGCCGTCCTGTTCGATGCCGGCGGACGCGGTTGCCCGTCCCGGTTGCCCGGTCATCGACACCGTGCATGTGGTGGGGACGTCGATTTCTGTGAACATGCCGAAGTCGAGGTCGGCTCCGGTCAGTACGGCTTCTCCTGTGCGCAGGCCGGTTTGTGCTGCGCTGTGCAGTGCGGACTGCCGCATTGCTTCGATGAGCAGGGTTGCGGGGATGTGGTCGTAGTCCCGGGGGAAGAACCACGGGTGGGTCCGGTCCACTATCACGGGGAAGCGGTGCGGGCGGATGGCGGGGCCGATCACTACGTTGCTTGGGTCGTGGCGGCCGACCAGTTCGGGCTTGATGGGCTGTGTCGTGGGCTCGCCGGCTGCGGCTGCGGCCCGTCGGGAGCGCTGGTAGTCGCGGATTTTCCGGTAGGTGTCGGCGGAGAACATGTTGCCGCCGAAGGAGAGCGTCATGGCCTGGGCGGGGCCGACGGTGAAGTCGCCGTCGATCGTGATGCTGTCGCCGGTCTGTGTGACGCGGACTTTGATGACGCCGCGCAGCGGTTCGGCTGGGCCGGTGCGGAAGGCGGTCAGTTCCTGCACGCCTACGGCGAGCCGTTGCACGGATGTCGGTGTGCCTTGTGTGATGCCGAGGTAGGCGTGCCGTATCACGGCGAAGGCCTGCCGGAATGCTTCGATCACGGCTGCGGGGTCGTGCCAGCCTGATCGCTGGTCGGACCAGAGGGGGTGGTTGTGTGCCACCTGTATGGCGATGGCGAACTCTTGTGTGCCCAGGCGCGCGTAGTCGGTGATGAACACCTCTTGGGGGGACTTCCGGTTGACCATCGCGGGGGGTACCACCTGGTCGAAGCCGAGTGTGGTCACGGGATCGGTCATGGCAGCCTCCGGGCCTGGTGGCGCTCTTCCAGGATCTTGGCCAGGGAGCGCATCGTCGGGTTGTCGAGGACGTCGGCCAGGTGGACTTCGAGGCCGGTGAGGGCCTGGAGGCGGCCCCGGAGTTCCACGGCGGCCAGTGAGTTCAGTCCTTCTGCGGTGATGTCGTCGTCGGGGCCGGGCGTGCCGTGTTGGCCGAGTACGTCGCTGACGGCGGTGTGCACCGCGGTGGTGATGTCGCTCGTGTATGTGGTGTCGGTGTCCGTCGTGGCTGGTGTGAGCCAGTAGCGCTGGCGGGTGAAGGGGTAGGCGGGCAGTTCGACTCGTCGTGCACCGGTTCCGGCGAAGAGTGCTGTCCAGTCGGCTGTGCCGCCTGCTGCGAACTGGTCGGCCAGTTCACGCAGTTGGGTCTGCCCGATCACGGTGCCGGGCTGTGGTGCGTCGGCGAGGTTGCGCAGCCCTGTGAGCAATTCGTCCCAGTTTGCGCCGAGTATGACGGCGCGGTGGGTGAACTGCGTCCGGGTAAGGAGTGTGAAACCGACGTCTGCCGGGTCGAGCTGGGTGGTCTGAAGGTGTGCCAGCAGCCGTTCGGCCTGTGCGGCCAGTGCGTGGGGGGTCTTGGCCGAGAGCACCCAGGGCACCGCGGGCATGGGGTGCCGCGGCGGGCTGGGGGCGGGCGGTGGCTGTTCGAGGATGACGTGGGCGTTGGTGCCGGAGATCCCGAATGCCGATACCGCTGCCCGGCGCGGGCGTCCGGTGCCGGGCCAGTCCTGGGTGCGGGTGGCCAGCTGTACCGCGCCTGAGGACCATGTGACGTGGTGGCTCGGTGTGTCGGCGTGCAGTGTCGCGGGGACGGTTCCGCGGCGCATGGCGGTGACCATTTTGGTCAGGCCGGCGATGCCGGCGGCTGCCTGGGTGTGCCCGATGTTCGACTTCAGTGACCCCAGCAGTACCGGTCGGTCGCCGGGGCGGTCCTGTCCGTAGGTCGCCAGCACGGCGTGTGCCTCGATCGGGTCTCCCAGGACTGTGCCGGTGCCGTGTGCCTCGACCACGTCGATGTCCGCGGCGGACAGCCCGGCGTCGGCGAGTGCGGCGCGGATCACCTGCTGCTGGGCGGGGCCGTTGGGTGCGGTCGGCCCGTTGGAGGCGCCGTCTTGGTTCACCGCGCTGCCCCGTACCAGCGCCAGCACCTCGTGCCCGAGCCGGTGTGCGTCCGACAGGCGCTCCAGTACGGCGATCCCGACGCCCTCGGCCCAGCCCGTGCCGTCCGCGGCGGCGGCGAAGGACTTGCACCGGCCGTCCGGTGACAGGCCGCGCTGGCGGGCGAATTCGACGAAGATGCGGGGTGTCGACATGACGGTCGCGCCCCCGGCCAGCGCCAGGTCCGACTCCCCGGACCGCAGTGACTGGCACGCCAGGTGCAGCGCGACCAGCGACGAGGAGCATGCCGTGTCGATGGTCACTGCGGGGCCCGTCAGGCCCAGCGTGTATGCCACTCGTCCGGAGATCAGGCTGCCGGCGCGGCCGGTGGACCGGTAGCCTTCGGTGCCGGTTTCCGCGATGTCGCGGCCGTACTCGTCCTGCGCCATGTGGCCGGCGAACACTCCGGTCGCGCTGCCGTGAAGGCTCTGGGGGTCGATGCCCGCGTTCTCCAGGGCCTCCCAGGTGACTTCGAGCATGAGCCGCTGCTGCGGGTCCATCGCTACGGCTTCGGCCGGGCCGATCCCGAAGAATTCCGCGTCGAAGTCGGCGGCGCCTTCCAGGAATCCGCCTTCGCGGGCGTATGTCGTCCCGGGATGGTCAGGATCGGGATCGTAGAGGCCCTCCAGGTCCCAGCCCCGGTCCGCGGGGAAGCCCGAGACGGCGTCGCGGCCGGCGAGGACCGCGTCGGCCAGGTCGGCCGGCGAGGCGATCTGGCCGGGCAGCCGGCAGCCGATGCCCACGATGGCGACCGGGTCGTTGCTGCCGCGGCTGGACTCGCGCAGCCGCTCGACTTCTTTGAGGGCCGCACGCAGCGCCTCCACCAGCCTGGATTCGGTGTCCGTGCTCATCGCTCGTCACTCCGGCCGAAGTCCGGCAGATAGTCCTCCAGCGGCACCGGCGGCGGCAGCCAGGCCAGGCCCAGCGCCGCGAGGGCCTGCCAGAGCGCGGCGGCCACACCCCGGTGCCACGGAGAAGAGGAAGGCGTCTTCGACGTCGGGCCGGTCATTGCGGGCCGTCCTCACCCAGCGCGACTGCGATCAGTTCTTCGGCGTCCATGGTCTCAATCGGCTCCTTCCGGCCCGGCCGTGCGTCCGGCGCCGGCGCGACGATGATGCGGTGGATGTGGTCGGTGAGCGCCGCGGGAGTGGGGTAGTCGAACACGGCGGTTGCCGGCAGCGGCGTATCGGTCAGCGGCGCGAGTGCGTTGCGCAGTTCGACCGCGGCGAGTGAGTCGACTCCCAGGTCGCGGAAGTTGCGTCCGGCCTCGAGCGGCTGGGCTGCGCTGAGGCCGAGCACCGCCTGCAGCTTGCGGCTGACCAGGTCCAGCAGGCGGGTGCGCTGCTCGTCCGGGTCGAGGCCGGTCAGTTCCTGCCGCAGCCGGACCGCGTCCTGGCGGCGGCTTTTGCGGGCGGGTGTGTGCAGCCCCGCCGCGGTCACCTGTGCCCGCGGCGTGGTCAGGGCGGTGTCGAACATGGCCAGGCCGTCGGACGCGGATATCGCGGTGAACCCCCGGTCGTGCAGCCGCGCCAGGTCCGTCTCGCGCAGGTGCCCGGTCATGCCGCCCGGCTGCGCCCACAGCCCCCACGCGATGGACAGCGCGGGCAGGCCGCCGGCCCGGCGGTGCGCGGCCAGGGCGTCCAGGAAGGCGTTGGCCGCGGCGTAGTTGGCCTGGCCCGCGGAGCCGAGCGTGCCGGCGACCGAGGAGAACAGCACGAACGCGGTCAGGTCCAGCCCGCGCGTTGCCTCGTGCAGGTGCCATGCGGCATCCGCCTTGGCGGCGAGGACCGCGGTCATCTGTTCGCGTGTCAGCGACTGAAGGACGCCGTCGTCGAGGACACCGGCCGCGTGGATTACTGCGGTCAGACCGGGCGTGGCCACCGTGGCCGCTGCGGCGGGGTCGGTGAGGTCGCACGCGGTGATCTCGACCTGCGCGCCCAGCGCGGTCAGCTCCGCGCGCAGCGCGTCCGCCTGCGGTGCAGCCGGGCCCCGGCGGCTGGCCAGCAGCAGGCGCCGCACGCCGTGCGCGGTGACCAGGTGGCGGGCGAACAGCGCGCCGAGGCCGCCGGTGCCGCCGGTGATCAGCACCGTTGATTCCGGGCCGAACGGGGACGCCTGCGGTGCGCCGGGCGCCAGCGGGGCCAGGCGTGCCGTGTGCGGTACGCCTGAGCGGATCACCAGTTGCTGCTCGCCGGTGGCCAGGACCGCGGGCAGATCCAGTTCGCCGTCGGTGTCCACCAGCACGAACCGGCCGGGCTGTTCGGCCTGCGCGGAGCGCACCAGGCCCCACACCGCCGAGCCGGCCAGGTCGCAGATGTCCTCGCCCGGCAGGCCGACCGCGCCGCGGGTGACGATCACCGTCTGCCGGGCGGTCGATGCGGTCAGCGCCTCGAGTACGGTCTGCGTCGCCGTGTGCACCGAGGTGACCACGTCCGTACCGGTGGAGGGCGAGTCCAGCACCGCAACACCGGCGCCGGCGTCTGCGTCCGGGGCGGGGGCGGGGGTCAGCGGGGTCCAGGCCAGTTCGTGGATCCGGCCGGCAGGCGCTGACATCGGCCGCAGACGCACCGACTGTGCGGTCAGCACCGGCCGGCCCTCCTGGTCCCACACCGCGACGCGGATGCTGTCCGGGCCCGCGGGGGACAGCCGGACCCGCAGGCGCTGTGCCCCCATCCGGTGCAGCACCACGTTCTGCCAGGCGAACGGGACGCTGCTGCCGCCGGCTTCGTTGCCCGCCCGCCATGCGTGCACGGCCGCGTCCAGCAGGGCCGGATGCAGACCGTAGCCGCTGGTGCCAGCACCGGCTGCGGCCTCGGCGGTCCCGGCGGTCCCGGCGGTCCCGGCGACCTCGGCGAGTATGCCGTCGCCGTCGCGCCACAGCGCGACGAGGCCGCGGAAGGCCGGGCCGTAGTCGAATCCCTGCTCCGCCAGCCGGTCGTACGCCCCGTCCAGGCCGGCCGGCACCGCGCCGGCAGGCGGCCAGTCGGCCAGCGCGGGCGGATCTGCCCGGTCCCCCGCCCGGGCCGCCGATCCGCGGGCATGGACCACCCACGGTGAGTCCGGGTCCTCGCCGCGGGCGGACACCACCACCTCGCCGGCCGGATGGGCAACGGCCTGGACAGTCAGCCGGCCCTGCTCGGGCAGCTGAAGCGGAGCAGTGATCACCAGCTCGCGCAGCATGTCCGCCCCGGTTTCGGCGGCGGCGCGCAGCGCCAGCTCGGCGAAGAACGTGCCGGGCGCGAGGACCTGGCCGGCCACCGTGTGGTCGGCGAGCCACCCCGGCGAGTTCCGGGAGACGGAGCCGGACAGGATCACGGTGCCGTCGTCCGGCAGCTCCATCCGGGCGGTCAGCACGGGATGGTCCGCCGCGACGAACCCGAGCCCGGCCGCGGCGGCCGGCGACTGCGGCGGCAGCCAGTAGCGCCGCCGGTCGAACGCGTAGGTGGGCAGGGGGGCAAAGGGGCCTGACGGGTTGCCGGACACAGCACGCCAGTCCACGTCCAGCCCGTGGACGTACAAGGTGCTCAACGAGGCCAGCAGCATGTCGGGTTCGGGCTTGTCGTGCCGCAGCAGCGGCACGGCGGTGACGCCGGCGGGCATGCTCTGCGCCGCCAGGTTGATCAGCGCCCGCCCGGGCCCGATCTCGACGAAAGCAGCTGCGCCCCTGTGTGCCAGGGCGTCCACACCGGACGAGAACCGCACGGGCTGCCGGGCATGGCGCACCCAGTAGTCGGCCGAACGCAGGTCCTGGCCGGTGGCCAGTTGTCCGGTGACGTTGGACATGACCGGAATCACCGGCTGGCGGTAGGTGACCTCCTGGGCCACGGCTTGGAACTCGGCGAGCACTCCGTCCAGTTCAGCGGTGTGGAAGGCGTGCCTGCTGCGGAGCCTGACCGACCGGCGGCCGGCGGCGCGGCAGCGCTCTGCTACCCGCTCGACCGCGTCCGGCGGCCCGGAAATGACGGTGGCGTGCGGCGCGTTCAGGGCCGCGATCGACACGCCCGGCTCCAGGGCGCCGGTGATCTCCTCGGGGGTTGCCAGGATCTGCACCATGCTGCCGGGCGGCGCGGCGGCCATCGCCCGGCCCCGCGCCGTGATCAGCTTGGCGGCATCAGGCAGCGACAGGATCCCGGCCGCGTGCGCCGCGGCCAGTTCGCCGAAGGAATGCCCCAGCAGAAAGTCCGGCCGCAGGCCGAAGGACTCCATCAGCCTGAACAGGGCCACCTCGACGGCGAACAGCGCAGGCTGCGTGAACTCGGTGCGGTCCTTCAGCAGGGCCGCCTCCTTCGAGCCCTTCTGCGCGAACAGCAGATCGGCCAGCGGCCGGTGAAGGTGCGCGTCCAGTGCGGCAAGCACCTCATCGAGCGCAGCGGCGAACGCCGGGAGGTGGGCGTACAGCGTTGATCCCATCGCCGGGTACTGACCGCCCTGCCCGGGGAAGAGGAACACCACCGGCCCCGCCGCGATGTCCGCTGGTCCGGCCGGGCCGGCGCCGGCGGCGTCCGCCAGCTTCTCCAGCAGTTCGCCGCGGTCCGCGCCGGTGATGACGGTGCGGTACGGGAAGCGGGAGCGGGTTGCCGCCAGGGCCGTGGCGACGGCCGCCGGGTCGACGTCCTCGTGCTGCTTGAGATGGGCCAGGAGCCGGGCAGCCTGGCCGGGCAGCGCAGCTGCCGTACGTGCGGACAGCACCCAGGGCAGCGCCGGGCCGCTTGGCTGTGCGGCCGCGGGTTCCGGCTGCCCGGGGGGCTGTTCGAGGATGAGATGGGCGTTGGTGCCGGAGATGCCGAACGCCGAGACCGCTGCCCGGCGCGGCCGTGCGGCCTGCGGCCAGTCGGCCGGTTGCGTCGCCAGCGCAATGGTGCCTGCCGACCAGTCGACCGCCGATGTCGGCGGGTCGGCGTGCAGAGTCGGCGGCACCAGGCCCGCGTTGAGCGCGCTGATCATCTTGATGGCGCCGGCCATGCCCGCCGCCGCCTGGGTGTGCCCGAGGTTCGACTTCACCGAGCCGAGCAGCAGCGGCCGGCCGGCCGGCCGGTCCTGGCCGTACGTTGCCGCGACCGCCTCCGCCTCGATCGGGTCGCCCAGCACCGTGCCGGTGCCGTGCGCCTCCAGCACATCGACGTCCGCGGCAGCCAGCCCGGCATCCGCCAGGGCGGCGCGGATCACGCGCTGCTGGGACGGGCCGTTGGGCGCGGTCAGCCCGTTCGATGCACCGTCCTGGTTCACTGCGCTGCCCCGCAAGACCGCCAGCACCCGGTGGCCGTGCTGCCGGGCGCGTGAGAGCCGCTCCAGCACCAGCACACCGGCGCCTTCGCTCCAGCCGGTCCCGTCCGCTTGGGCGCCGAACGCCTTGCACCGGCCGTCGGAGGCCAGCCCGCCCTGCTTGGCGAACTCCGCGAACACCGTCGGCGTGGCTATCACCGTGGCGGCGCCGGCCAGCGCCAGGTCACACTCGCCCGAGCGCAGCGACTGCGCGGCCAGGTGCATGGCGACCAGCGACGAGGAGCAGGCGGTGTCCACCGTGACCGCCGGGCCCTGAAGGCCCAGTGCGTAGGCGACCCGCCCGGAGGCGACGCTGGGCTGGCTGCCGGTCAGGCGGTAGCCCTGGACTCCGGCGGCGGCGTCGTCGGTGCCTGCCGCGTACTCCTGGGCCATGATCCCGGCGAACACGCCCGTGGGGCTGCCGTTCAGCGACTGCGGGTCGATGCCGGCGTGTTCCACCGCCTCCCAGGACACCTCCAGCAGCAGCCGCTGCTGCGGGTCCATCGCCGCCGCTTCGTGCGCGTTGATCCCGAAGAACGCGGCGTCGAACCCGGCTGCGTCGGCGAGGAACCCGCCGCGCCGCATGGCGGGCTCGACGGACAGCCCGGCCAGCGGCCAGCCGCGGTCGTCCGGGAAGCCGCCGGTCACCTCCCGGCCGCCGGTCACTGTTTCCCACAGGTCAGCGGGCGAGTTGATACCGCCCGGGAAGCGGCAGCCCATGCCGACCACCACGACCGGATCGCTGTCGTCCGCCGCATCCGCCGGCCGCTCGTCCTCGCGGTGTGCGGTGCTTCCGGCCGTCCGGTCGGCCAGGTGACGGGCCAGCGCGGCCGGCGTGGGGTAGTCGAACACCAGGCCTGCGGGCAGCCGCAGACCGGTGGCCGCGCCCAGGCGGTTGCGCAGGTCGATCGCCAGCAGCGAGGTGAAGCCGAGGTCCAGGAAGGGGACTTCGGTGTCAGCCTTGCCGAGGGTGTCGTGCCCCAGGACGTGCGCCGCCTGGGTACGCACCAGGTCGAGCAGCACCGGATAGCGGTCGGTGCCGGTCAGCCGCGCCAGCCGGTCGCGCAGGCCCTCCTGCCGGCCGGCGGCCGGGACGGGCGCGGTAGGCGCGGCGGGCGCGGTAGGCGGTGCGCGGTGCAGCAGGGCCCGGAAGAGGTGCGGCGGGCCGGCGCCCAGTGCGCCGGTGTCCAGCTGCGCGGCCAGGACCACCGGTGGCGCGGTGGCCAGTGCGGCGTCATAGCGGGCCAGGCCCTGCTCGTCTGTGAGGGGGGCGAGTCCCAGCCTGCGCAGTCGCAGCAGGCCGGGCTCGTCGAGCTGTCCGGTCATGCTCGCGGTGGCTGCCCAGGGTCCCCAGGCCAGACAGAGCGCGGGCAGGCCCGCCGCGCGCCGGTGCTCGGCCAGGGCGTCCAGGAAGGTGTTGGCCGCAGCGTAGTTGGCCTGGCCCGGGGCGCCGAGGATGCCGGAGGCCGAGGAGTAGAGGATGAACTGGGCCAGGGCCACCCCGCGGGTGAGTTCGTGCAGATGGGCTGCGGCGTCGGCCTTGGCGCGCAGCACCGCCTCAAGGCGGTCGTCGGTGAGTTCGGTCAGGACACCGTCGTCGAGTACTCCGGCGGCGTGCACCACCGCCGTCAGCGGATGCCCGGACGGTACCTGGTCCAGCAGGGCGGCGAGCGCGTTGCGGTCGGATACGTCGCATGCCTGAACGGTGGCGGCGGCTCCCAGGTGCGCCAGTTCGGCCACCAGTTCCGGCGCGCCGGGTGCCTTTGGGCCGCGCCGGCTGACCAGAAGCAGGTGCCGGGCGCCGTGCCGGACCACCAGATGCCGGGCCAGGAGGCGGCCCAGGCCGCCGGTCGCGCCGGTGAGCAGCACGGTGCCGCGCGGGTCGAGGGGGCGCGCCTGCCCGGCAGGCCGGGCCGGCTGGGCCGGCTGGGTGGTGGTGCGGGTCAGGCGCGGCACCAGCACGCGGCCGTCCCGGATGGCCACTTCGGGCTCCTCGGTGGCCAGTGCGGCAGCCAGCGCCCCGCCCGGCCCCGGCAGCATCCGGGCGTCGTCGGTGTCCAGCAGCACGAACCGGCCGGGGTGTTCCGACTGCGCCGACCTGACCAGGCCGGGCACGGCGGCCATCGCCAGGTCGACCGGGAAGCCGCCCGCGGCGAGTGCGCCGCGGGTCACCACGACCAGACGGGACGCGGCGAAGCGGTCATCGGCCAGCCAGTCGCGCAGCACGCCGAGCACCTGCGCGGCCGTCGCCCTGACCCGGTCCGGCAGTCCGGCCGGGCCAGCCGCTGCGTTGTCCGCTGCGCTGCCCGCCACGTCCCAGAGCACGGCCGGCGGGGCCGGGGTGCCGGGCGGCAGCGTGCCCGCGAACGCCGCGAGGCCGGGATAGGGGTCAACCGGGGTCCCCTCCCAGGCCGCTGCGGCGCCGGCTCCCACCGCCGCCCAGCGGGCGGGCCCGCGCGCCTCGGCGGCCGGTGCGGGCGCGGGAACCCAGCCGACGTGCAGAAGCGTGTCGTCCGGCGCGGCGGCGACGGCGGTGGCGGCGGCGGTGTCGCGCAGCCGCCCGGCCGAGACGGCCCGCATGACGAACGAGTCGATGCGCAGTACCGGCTGCCCGGTGTGGTCGGCGACGTCGAGGGCGACCTCGTCGGGCGAGAGCGGCTTCAGGCGTACCCGCAAGCTTGCGGGGCCCGCGGCGGCGTAGCGGTGCACGCCGGCCACCGAGAACAGGATCGGGGCGTTGTCCGGGTCCGGGGCGGCGGCCTGGCCGAAGGTTTCCAGTTGCAGGTGGACTCCGGAGTCCAGCAGTGCCGGGTGGACCTCGAAGCGGCCGGTGTGCTCCTGGTATTCCTCGGGCAGCCGCACCTCGGTGAACCATTCGTCGCCGCGCCGCCAGGCACCGCGCAGGCTGCGGAAGGAGGGTCCGAAGTGATAGCCGCGGCCGTGCAGCCGCTCGTACAGCTCGGTGACGTCCGTCTCCTTGGCGCCCTGCGGCGGCCAGACGCTCATCTCCGGCGGGGCGGGGGCCATCTCGTCGGACGCGGCGAGCACGCCGGTGGCGTGACGGGCCCAGCCGCGCGTGCCGTCGCCGTCCGGGCGTGAGTGGATGGTCAGCTCACGCTGCCCGGCGGCGTCCGCCGGGCCCACCCAGACCTGCAGCTCCTGGGCGCCGGATTCCGGCAGGTAGAGGGGTGCTTCGAAGGTCAGGTCCGCCACCTGCCCGCTGTCGGCGTGCCGTGCCGCGCGCAGGGCGAGTTCCAGCAGTGCGATGCCCGGTACGACGGCGGTGCCCATCACCACGTGGTCGGCCAGCCAGGGGTGGCCGGTGCGGGAGAGGCGGCTGGTGAACAGCCAGCCGTCGCCGCCCGGTACCCGTACCGCGGCGTCCATCATCGGGTGGTGCGCGGGGCCGGGCCCGGCGCTCGCCGGGAGTTGCGGCCTGCGGTGCCGGGGTGTGGTGCCGGGCTCGGGTGCGAGCCAGTAACGCTTGTGCTGGAAGGCGTAGGTGGGCAGGTCCGCGAGCCGTCCGCCGTGGCCGCTGAGCGCCGGGCGCCAGTTGAGGGGCACGCCGTGGACGTGCAGTTGCGCGGCGGCGGCCACCGGCCCGGCCGCCTCGGCCTGCGCCTCGGCCTGCGCCGCATCCTGGGCCGCATCCTGGGCCGCGTCCTGGGCCGCGTCCTGGGCCTGCGGCCCGTGCGTCCGGCGGCCCTGCCCGGTCCGGCGGACCGCGGCCGCAAACACCGTCTTTCCGCCCGCCTCCCGGGGCAGGCATTCCCGGCCCAGCGCGGTCAGTACGCCGTCGGGACCGAGTTCGGCGAATGCGGTGACGCCCTGGCGGTGCAGCCAGCGCATCCCGTCGGCGAACCGCACCGTGGACCGTACGTGCCGGGCCCAGTACCCGGGCGAGCACGCCTGTTCCGCGGTCAGCGGCACGCCGGTGACGTTGGAGACGACCGGGACGGCGGGCGGGGAGAGGGAAAGGCCCCGCGCAACCTCGGTGAGCTCGGTGAGCATCCCGTCCATGTGCGGGGAATGGAAGGCGTGGCTGACCCGCAGTCTGCCGGCCCTGCGGCCTTGTGCCCGCCACTGCCTGGCGATGTCCAGTACCGGCTGCTCATCGCCGGACAGCACGACCGCGCCCGGGGCGTTGACCGCGGCCAGGCAGACCTCGGCCTCGCGGCCGGCGAGCAACCCGGCCAGCTCGTCCTGAGAGCCCTCCACCGCGATCATCGCGCCGCCGCCCGGCTGGGCCTGCATCAGCCTGCCCCGCGCTGCCACGAGCAGCGCCGCGTCCGCCAGGGTGAGTACGCCGCCGACGTGGGCGGCGGTCAGCTCCCCGATCGAGTGCCCGAGGAGGAAGTCCGGGGCCAGGCCCCAGCTTTCCATCAGCCGGAACAGCGCTGTCTCGAAGGCGAACAGAGCTGCCTGGGTGTATTCGGTACGGTCCAGCAGCGCCGCGCCGGGCGAGCCCGGCTCGGCGGCCAGCACCTCGCGCAGCGGACGGTCCAGGTGCGCATCGAGGTGGGCGCAGGTCTCCTCCAGCGCGTCGGCGAAGACCGGGTAGGCCGCGCTGAGGCCGCGTCCCATGCCGGGGTGCTGGCTGCCCTGGCCGGTGAAGAGCACGGCGGTGGCGGGCGGCCGCTGCCCGGCGCTGCCGCGTACCAGCCCGGGGGCGCTGTGGCCTGCGGCCAGCGCCGACAGGCCGCTCAGCAGGCCGTCGCGGCTGTCGGTCAGCACCGCTGCCCGCTCCTCGAAGGCGGTGCGGGCGCTGGCCAGGGTGTGGGCGACGTCGGCCAGCTCCAGGCGGGGGCGGGCGTGCAGGTGCTCGTGCAGCCGCTGGGCCTGCGCCCGCAGGGCCGTCTCGTCGCGGCCGGAGAGCAGGAACGGCCTGCGGATCCGGCCCGGTGCGCGGACGGCCGCGGCCGGTGCGGGCAGGGCGGGAGGTTCTTCGAGGATCACGTGGGCGTTGGTGCCGCCGATGCCGAACCCGGAGACGCCGGCCCGCCGGGGGCGCTCGCCGTGCGGCCAGGGCTGTTCCCGGGTGAGCAGCCGGACTTCTCCCGCGCTCCAGTCGGCGTGCGGGGTCGGCTCGTCCACGTGCAGCGTGCGCGGCAGGGTGCCGTGGCGCATCGCCTGCACCATCTTGATGACCCCGGCGACGCCCGCCGCCGCCTGGGTGTGGCCGATGTTGGACTTCACCGAGCCCAGCCACACCGGCCGGCCGGCGGGCCGGTCCTGGCCGTAGGTGGCCAGGAGGGCCTGTGCCTCGATCGGGTCGCCGAGGGTGGTGGCGGTGCCGTGGGCTTCCACCGCGTCGACGTCCGCGGTGGTCAGGCGGGCGGCGGCCAGTGCCTGGTTGATGACCCGCTGCTGGGAGGCGCCGTTGGGCGCCTCCAGGCCGTTGCTCGCGCCGTCCTGGTTGACGGCCGAGCCCGCCACCACCGCGAGTACCCGGTGGCCGTTGCGGCGCGCGTCGGACAGCCGCTCCAGCAGCAGCATGCCGGCTCCCTCGCCCCAGCCGGTGCCGTCGGCGGCTGCCGCGAAGGACCGGCAGCGGCCGTCTTTTGACAGTCCGCGCTGCCGGCTGAACTCCACGAACACGGTGGGGGCCGACAGCACCGTCGCCCCGCCGGCCAGCGCCAGGTCGCACTCCTGCTGGCGCAGCGACTGGCAGGCCAGGTGCAGGGACACCAGCGAGGAGGAGCAGGCGGTGTCGACGGTGACGGCCGGCCCTTCCAGGCCCAGGCAGTAGGCGACCCGCCCCGAGACCACCGAGGCGGCCACTGCGGTCAGCCGGTACCCTTCGGCCGCTTCGGGTGCGTCATCCAGCCTGCCCGCGTAGTCCTGGCCGACGGTGCCGGTGAACACCGCCGTCCTGCTGCCGCGCAGCGAGCGGGGGTCGATCCCGGCCCGTTCGACGGCCTCCCAGGACGTCTCCAGCATCAGCCGCTGCTGGGGGTCCAGTGTGGTGGCCTCGCGCGGGCTGATGCCGAAGAAGCCGGCGTCGAACCCGGCCGCGTCGGTGAGGAAGCCGCCCTGGTCGACGTAGGTGGTGCCCGGCCGGTCCGGATCGGGATCGACCAGGCCGTCCAGGTCCCAGCCCCGGTCGGTGGGGAAGCCGGTGATGGCGTCACCGCCCGCCGCGAGGAGATCCCACAGTTCCTCAGGGGTACGCACTCCCCCGGGATACCGGCACGCCATGGAGACGATCGCGATGGGGTCGTCGCCCGTTGCAGCGCCGGCGGCGGGGGCTGGTGCCGGGGCCTGCTGGGCCTGCTGGGCCGGTGGGGTGCGGGTGCCGGTCAGCAGCCCGGTCAGATGCGCCGCGAGCGCGTCGGGGGTGGGGTGGTCGAAGACCAGGGTCGTCGCCAGCTTCAGGCCGGTCGCGGCGACCAGGCGGTTGCGCAGCTCGACGCTGGTCAGAGAGTCGAAGCCGAGCTCTTTGAAGGCCCGGCCGGTGTCCAGAGCAGCCTGGGCGCTGTGACCGAGTACGGCCGCCGTGTGGCCGCGTACCAGGTCTGCCACGGCCGTGGCCCGCTCCGCTTCCGGCAGCGCCGCAAGCCGCCCGGCCAGGTCCGATTCCTGCGGTGCCGCGCCGTGTCCGTGTGCGTGCTCTGGCACGGCTGCTGCGGCCTGGGGCAGTTCGGCGAGCAGCCGGCTGGGGCGCGCCACCGTGAAGCCCGGCACGAACCGCTGCCAGTCGAAGTCCGCGACGACCAGGCAGCCCTCGTTCCCGCGCACCGCCCCCCGCAGTGCCGCGACAGCCAGCGGCGCGGGCATGGGCACCAGGCCGCGGCGCCAGATCCGCTCCCGGCCCAGCTCTTCGCCCATGCCGGCGCCGTCCCACAGTCCCCACGCCACCGCCGTCCCCGGCAGGCCGGCTGAGCGTCGCCGCTCCACCAGCGCGTCCAGGAAGGCGTTGGCCGCGCCGTAGGGGCCTTGGCCGCCGCCGCCCCATACCCCCGCGCCGGAGGAGAAGACGACGAACTCATCCAGCGAGCCGGGCTCGGCGAAGATCTCGTCAAGATGCGCCGCCCCGGCAGCCTTGGCCGCCAGGGCCTCGGCCAGATCCGTCACAGCGGCATCAGCGAGCGGGACCGAGGTGCCGACCCCGGCCGCGTGGAAGACCGCGCGTACCGCGGCGCCCCGGGCTGCCGAAGCGGCCACCAGGTCCTCAAGCGCAGCCTTGTCGGCCGCATCGCACGCCGCGACGGTGACCTGCGCGCCCTGCGCGGTCAGCTCGGCCCGCAGTTCCCCGGCGCCCGGTGCCGCGGGCCCGCGGCGGCTGGCCAGGACCAGGCGGCGGGTGCCGCCGCGGACCAGTGCCCGCGCCAGGTGGCCGCCCAGCGCGCCCGTGCCGCCGGTGATCAGGACCGTGCCGTCGATCCGCCAGGAACCACCGGAACCACCAGAGCCACCAGAGCCGCCGGAGCCGCCGGAGCCGGAACTGCCGGAGGCGGAACTGCCGGCGGGGGCGGCGGGGGCGGGGAGCAGTCTGCGGGCGAACAGGCCCGAAGGGCGCAGCGCGAGCTGGTCCTCCCCCGTCCCGTCCTCCTGGGCGCTGCCCAGAGCGGCCGACAGCCGGGCGCGGGCGCGGTCGTCCAGCGTCGCGGGCAGGTCGATCAGACCGCCCCAGCCTTCCGGGAACTCCAGGGCCGCTGCCCGGCCCAGGCCCCACACCTGCGCCTGCACCGGGTGGGTGAGCGGATCAGAGCGGCCGATGGAGACCGCGCCCTGGGTGGCGCACCACAGCCGGGCGGGGATGCCGCCGATGTCGCCCAGAGCCTGGATCAGCGCGAGGGTGGCCGCGAGTCCGGCCGGCACCTGCGGCTGCCCGGGGTGCGGCCGGGTATCGAGCGCGAGCAGCGACAGCACACCGGCCGCCGGAACCGTGTCCCCGGGGTCCTCCGGGTCGTCGGGGAGAGCGGCGCGCAGCAGGCCGGCGAGGCGGGCCCGGCCGGCATCGCGGCCCACGCTCACCTCGGTCACGGCGGCGCCGTGACCGGCCAGAGCGCGGGCGGCGCCGGCCGCCAGCTCCGTACCGGCAAGATCCTCGGGGACGATGAGCAGCCACGGCCCGCGGGCGCCGGCCGTATCGCTGGTGAGGGCCGTGACCGGCCGCCAGCCCACGCGGTAGCGCCAGCCGTCGATCGTGTTCTCCTCGCCGCGCCGCCGGTGCCAGGCAGACAGCGCGGGCAGCACTTCGCTGAGCGGGCTGTCCTGCCCCACGCTCAGGGTGCCGGCGACAGCGGCCACGTCCTGCTCGCCGACCGCCTGCCAGAACTCCGCCTCCGCAGCAGCAGGACCCGCTGCCCTGGCCGCGCCGGTGCCCGGCTGCGTCTGCCCGGGCTGGTACCGCTGCTTCTGGAAGGCGTACGTGGGCAGCTCGACCCGGCGCGCGGCCGTGCCGGGCGGGAGCAGCGCGGTGAAGTCCACGTCCACGCCGCGGACATGGGCCTCGGCCAGGGAGTGCGCCAGCCGCTGCAGGCCGCCCTCCCCCCGGCGCAGGGTGCCGACCGAGGCCACCGGGGAGGCTTCGGCCGATTCCGCGGTCTCGGCGATTCCGGTGGCCAGCACGGGGTGCGGGCTGATCTCGATGAAGACCCGGTGGCCGTCGGCGAGCAGGGCCCGGGTGGCGTCTTCGAAGCGCACCGTGTGCCGCAGGCCGGTGAACCAGTAGCCGGCGTCCAGCGCGCTGCCCTCGATGCGCGCGCCGGTGACCGTGGAGTAGATGGGCGTTCTGGCCGGGCCTGGCGCGACACCGGCCAGCAGGGGGGCGAGCGGCTCTCGCATCTCCTCGACGTGCGCGGAGTGGGAGGCGTAGTCGACGGGCACGCGGCGGACCCGGATGCCTTCCGCGGTGAACGCCTCGACCAGCTCGTCCAGGGCCGTCGCAGCGCCGGAGACAACGACCGAGCCCGGCCCGTTGACGACCGCCACCGACACCGCGCGGCCCCACCGCTCCAGCCGGGGCACGGTCTCCGCTTCGCTCAGCGCCACCGAGACCATGCCGCCCCGGCCGGTCAGCGCCAGCAGCGCCCGGCTGCGGCGGGCCACCACCATCGCCGCGTCCGCCAGGCTCAGCGCCCCGGCCACACAGGCCGCGGCGATCTCGCCCTGGCTGTGCCCCACCACCGCCGAAGGCTCCACCCCGCACGAGCGCCACACCTCGGCAAGCGCGACCATCACCGCGAACAGCGCCGGCTGCACGATGTCCACCCGCTCCAGCCCAGGGGCCCCGGGCACGGACCGCAGCACGTCCATCAACGACCAGTCGAGGTGCGGTGCCAGGGCATCAGCACACTCCTGCAGCCGGTCACGGAAGACCGGGGAACTCTCCAGCAGTTCCGCCGCCATGCCCGCCCACTGCGTTCCCTGGCCGGGGAAGACGAAGACCACCGCGCCCGTCTCGCCGGCCGTGCCCTGCACCAGGTTCGGCGCCGGCCGGCCGGCTGCCGCGGCGTCGATCCCGGCCAGCAGCTCCTGGCGGGTACGGCCGACGACGACTGCCCGGTCCTCAAAACGGGCCCGGGTCGCGGCCAGTGAGCAGGCGACATCCACCGGGCCCAGGCTCTCGTTCTGCTCCAGGTGAGCGTGCAGCCGGGCCGCCTGCGCCCGCAGCGCGCCCTGGCCGCGCCCGCTGACCACCCAGGACACCAGCGCCGGGTCTGCGGCCGGGTCTGCGGTCTGGCCCGGCTGCGGCGGCTCGTCCGGTACGGCTTCCAGCACCGCGTGGGCGTTGGTGCCGCTGATGCCGAACGCCGAGATCCCGGCCAGGCGGGGCCTGTTCCGCCCGGGCCAGGGGACCTGCTCGGTCAGCAGCGACAGGCTGCCGGCCGCCCAGTCGATGTGCGGGGAGGGCTGCTCCGCGTGCAGGGTGCGGGGAAGCAGCCCGTGACGCATGGCCATGACCATCTTGATGACGCCCGCGATCCCGGCGGCGGCCTGGGTGTGCCCGATGTTGGACTTCACCGAGCCCAGCCGCAGCGGCCGGCCGGCCGGGCGGCCGACACCGTAGGCGGCCTGCAGCGCCTGCGCCTCGATCGGATCGCCGAGCGCGGTGCCGGTGCCGTGTGCCTCCACCACGTCCACGTCACCGGGCGCCACCCCCGCGTTGCGCAGCGCCTGGCGGATCACCCGCTGCTGGGACGGCCCGTTGGGGGCGGTCAGACCGTTGCTCGCGCCGTCCTGGTTCACGGCGCTGCCGCGGAGCACGGCCAGTACCTGGTGGCCGTTGCGCCGGGCGTCCGAGAGGCGTTCCAGCAGCAGCAGCCCGCCGCCCTCGGCCATCGCGAATCCCTGGGCGCCCGCCGCGAACGGCCGTGAACGCCCGTCGCGGGCCAGCGCCCGCTGCCTGCTGAACTCCACCAGCGGCCCCGGCGTGCCCATGATGGTCACACCGCCGGCCAGCGCCAGATCGCACTCCTGCTGCCGCAGCGACTGACAGGCCAGGTGAATGGCGACCAGCGACGAGGAACACGCGGTGTCGATGGTGATGGCCGGCCCCTCAAGGCCGAGGGTGTAGGCCACGCGGCCGGACGCTACGCTGCCGGCGTTCCCGGTCAGCACGTAGCCGCCCAGGTCCTGCGGCGCGCTGTCCATCCGGACAGGCGGGTCGTAGTTCATGACCCCGGCGAAGACGCCGGTGGCGGTGGAGCGCAGCTTCTCGGGGTCGAGGCCGCCGCGTTCCAGGGCCTCCCACGCGGTCTCCAGCAGCAGCCGCTGCTGGGGGTCCATGGCAACCGCCTCGCGGGGGCTGATGCCGAAGAACCCCGGGTCGAACCGGTAGGGGTCCTGAAGGAAGCCTCCCTCGCGTACGTAGGTGGTGCCCTGGCGGCCGGAGTCCGGGTCGTAGCACGCGTCGATGTCGATGCCCCGGCCGGCGGGGAACTCGGCGATGGCTTCCCGGCCTTCGGCCACGAGCTGCCACAGCTCCTCCGGGCTGGTCACCCCGCCCGGGAAGCGGCAGCTCATCGACACGATCGCGACAGGCTCCCCCGCCGCGCCGTCGCCGTCGCCGTCGGCGGGGGCGGGGGCGGGGGCCGGGCGCGGCTGTCCGGCAGCCGGGGGGCCGCCGGCCAGGTGTGCGGCCAGCGCGGCCGGGGTCGGGTAGTCGAAGACCGCGGTGGCATCGACCGGCCGGCTGAGCGTCTCCGACAGCCGGCCGGCCAGTTCGACCGCGTTGAGCGAGCTGAAGCCGAGGTCGTCGAAGGTGCTGTCGTACGGCACGGCACCGGCGTCGTCCAGACCCAGCTGGGCGGCGGCCTCGGCCCGGACGGCGGCGAGCATGCCGTCGCCGGACGCGGGCGCTGCGCCACCGGCTTTCGGTGTACCGGTGGGGGCGGGCGGCCGGTCGAACGCGTAGGTGGGCAGGTCCACCGGGCGCGCGCCGGTGCCGGCGAACACCGATGACCAGTCCGTGTCGCCGCCGGCCACGAAGTCCTGTGCCATCGCCTTCAGCGGCCCTCCGGCCGCCCCGGCCGCCCCGGCTGCCCCGGCTACGGACGGGCCGTCGCCGTCGGCCACCTCCCGCAGCCCGGCCTTGAGTTCGCTGTGGTCGCGGCCGAAGACGACCGCGCGGACGGGGAAGTGGGTGCGGGTGTCCGCCAGCGAGAGCCCCACGTCCGCCGGCTCGGCGCCGGCGGCCTGGGCAAGCAGCCGCCGGGCCTGCCCGCGCAGGGCGCTGCGGGTCTTTGCGGACAACACCCACGGCACCACCGGCAGACGGGGTGCCGCGGGCCGGGGCGCGGCCGGGGCGCAGGGCGCCGGGGTCAGCACCACGTGGCAGTTGGTGCCGCCGAGGCCGAATGAGCTGACCCCGGCCACGGCCGGCCCTTCGGGCCACGGCCGGATCTGCGTGTTCACGCGGAGGTTGAGCTCCGCCAGCGGGATGGCGGGGTTGGGCTGGGCAAAGTGCAAACTCGCGGGCACCTGCCGGTGGTGCAGGCTCAGCACGGTCTTGAGCAGGCCGGCGATCCCGGCCGCGGCCTCCAGATGGCCGATGTTGGTTTTCGCGGAGCCGACCAGCAGCGGCGCCCTGCGGGCCGGGGCGGTGCCCAGCGCGGCGCCCAGGGCCGCCGCCTCCACCGGGTCGCCCACAGCGGTGCCGGTCCCGTGCAGTTCGACGTACTGCACGGCCCCGGGATCGACCCCGGCCCGGTCGCAGGCCAGGGCAAGCAGTGCCTGCTGCGCCTGGGCACTGGGCGTGGTCAGCTCGCGTGAACGCCCGTCGTTGTTCACCGCGCTGCCGGCGATGACCGCCATGATCCGGTCGCCGTCGGCCAGCGCGTCCGGCAGCCGCTTGAGCACCACCAGGCCGCCGCCTTCACCGCGTACGAAACCGTTTGCCCGGCTGTCGAACACGTAGCAGCGGCCGTCCGGCGACAGCACCCCCAGCTCGGCCAGGCCGCTGGCGGCATCCGGGGCCGCCATCAGGCTCACCCCGCCGGCGATGGCCAGGTCGCAGTCGCCGGCGTGCAGCGACTGGGTGGCCAGGTGCACCGCCACCAGCGACGAGGACTGCCCGGTGTCCACGGTCAGGCTCGGCCCGCTCAGGCCCAGGGCGTGCGACAGCCGGTTGGCCACCATGGCGCGCTGCCGGCCGGCGAAGGTGTACTGATCGGGTGCGGACGCGGCCGCGTTCTCCCCCGGTGCGGACACGAACACGCCGGTGGGCATGGCGGCCAGCCGGGCCTCGCGCAGCCGGGCGTGTTCCAGCGACTCCCAGCCCAGCTCCAGCATCAGCCGCTGGTGCGGATCCATGGCGGCGGCCTCCCGCGCCAGGATGCCGAAGAAGCCGGCGTCGAATCCGGTGATGTCGTCGAGGAACGCACCACGGCGTGCGGCCGTCCGGCCCCAGGGCGCCTCGGTGACCGCGTCGGTGCCCGAGCGCAGCAGCTCCCAGAGCTCGCCCGGCCCGTTCGCCCGGGGCAGCCGGACGGCCATGCCGATGATCGCGAACCCCTCAGTCATGGTGCGTCCCCTCGACAAGATCCTGAAAAAACCGGACGGCGGCGTGCGGTGCCCGTCAGGACCGGGCGGTGGCCTGACGGAACGCGGAGGTGTCCGGCGGCGTCATCTGGCCGAGCTGGGTGAGCAGCACGTGCAGGTCGTTGCAGGCCCAGTGGTCGCTCACCCGGCCGTCACGGATCTTGGCGATGTGCATCTCGTTCCAGCTGACGGTGCGGCCGGTCGGCTCGACGCCGAACACCGTGCCGGTGTGGGTGCCGGTGAGCTGGACGTGCTGGATGACGAAGTCGCCGTCCTCGAAGTCGCGGATGATGTCGGCCTTCAGGTCGGGGAAGCCCTGCCGCTCGATCCGGATCACCGACTTGACGCCCTCACGTCCGGTGTCCATTCCGGGAGGCGCGTTGTGGTTGACGAAGTCCTCGGTCATCAGCTCGTCCAGGACCTCGGGCTTGCCCTGGGAGAATGCCTCGGTCAGGATGCGGCGAATCTTGATCTTGTCGGACACGGTGTTCTCCTTGGAAGGGTTGTCCGGTTATCTCGGCAAGAGCCACCTGGATGTTGACCAGGGTTCGTTCCGGTTCGAGCCAGCCCGCTGCCGGGCCCGGGTCGAACCGGGCCCACACTGTTTCCGCGGACAACTGCCCGGCGTGGGCGAGGCGGGCGGCGGCCAGCACGCGGTCGAAGTAGTCGGCCAGTTCACGCAGTGCTTCGATCCCGGCCGGCCGGCCGTGGCCGGGAAGGACGGTTGTCGGGCGCAGCGCGATCAGCCGGTCCAGTGCCGCCCGCCAGCGGCTGACGCGCCCGTGCACGGCCAGCGGCGTCACCTGGGAGAAGCACAGGTCGCCGGTGACCAGCACCTGTTCGGCAGGCAGCCACACCGCCAGGTCGGCGGCTGAGTGGGTGTCGGTGAACTCCAGCACGCGCGCGCCGCCGGGCAGCGCTTGTTCGATGCCGGCGGCCGGTGCCGGCTGGGCCGCCACGCTGTCCCAGTCCGCCAGCCGGTCGGCGAACGCCGGCATCACCCTGGCGAGCAGCGCGGGCAGTCCCGGCTCGCCGATCATCTTCCGCATCCCCGCCGCGGAGCGCGGATGGGCGAGGATCGGCACCTGGTCGAACAGCAGGTTCCCGCCGATGTGATCGGTGTGGACGTGGGTGTTGACGACCAGTTCGGCGGCGCGGCCCCGGCGGGCCAGCGCGGTCACGATGCCGGCTGCCATCTCCGGCAGCAGCATCGTGTCGATCACCGTGGCCGGCCCGCCCCCGCCGAGGAGCAGCACGCTGTTCGACTGGCCGGCGCTGCCGTCGCCGTTCACCACCGCGACCACGCCGTCGGCGACTTCGACTTCACGGCGTACGGGCGATCCAGCCGCCATGGCGGTCACCGCTGAAGGGAGCGGATCCGCTCGACCAGGCCGGTGCGGTCGAGCATGGCGTGCCAGGACACGATGCGGCCGGCGTCGGCGCGGACGGTCTCCACGACGTTCCAGGTCACCCGCTGGCCGGTGCCCTTGGGCACGCCGGACAGCGTGAGTTCGGCCGACAGTGCGCTGCCGTCCGCGGACTCGATGATCCCGTCGACCTTGCGGTCCATCTCCAGGTACAGTCCGCGCTGCTGCACGAACATGCTGATGAGCTGCTGTGCGCCGGTCTTCTCCAGGGAAGCGGTGTGGATCTCCACTTCCGGGATGCACAGTTCGACCACGTCAGCGAAGTCGCCGGCATCGACCGATGCGTACACGGCCTCCCACAGTTCCTTTGCGCCCTTCATTGCGGTCCCTCTCCGTCGCCGGACACGATCCAGTCGACCTGGTACACCTGCACGTCCGCGTCGTCCGCGTACTTGTGCAGTTCGAGAATCAGCGCGCGGCCCGCCTCGCTGCGGATGTGTTCCTGGAACGCCGTGAGCTCGCTCCACTGGGCGTAGTTCGTCACCCGGCTGCCGTCGACGCTGCAGTGCACGTTGGCCGACACAAATCCGGGCATGTGCCGGATCACCTCGTCGGTTTCCTTGCGGATCGCAACGGACAACGCCTTCTGGTTCTCGGGCTTGCAGCGGAAGACGTTGATATAGGTCATCAGGCCTTCGTTCGTGGAGATTTTGCTCATGGCCGTGCCGCCGTCGTCTCGGCGACCACGCTGAAGCTGCGGAGTTCAGGATCCGAGTAGCATGCCCGCATCGGCCTGACGAGATCCTTGTGCTCCTCCGACTTCTCCCAGGCGAAGAAATCGTCCATGGTTTTCCATTCGCTGACGATCAGCCATTTCTCCGGATCGTCGGGCGCCTGGCAGATCTGGTCGCGCATGTGCCCCGGGGTTGCCGCGACGCTGAAGCGGACCTTTTCGTAGGCGGCCAGGAACTCCTCCTTCTTTTCCTCGGCGACCGTCATCATGAACAGGATGCGGGCCGTGCCCGCCGCAGCGTCGGAGCCCTCCGTCCCGGTTTCGCCGAGGACTTCGGTGTCCACATGCGCCAGCGACGGGTCCGGCGCCAGGGGGCCGATGTGGTAGACGGTCAGCGACTCGGCCGTGCCCACATTGCGCAGCCGGTGCCGCTTGCCTATGGGCACGTAAATTCCGTCACCGGCACCCAGCGTCCAGTTGTCGCCCTCGGCTTCGAGCACCAGATCGCCGCTGACGACATACAGGAACTCTTCGGAGTACGGGTGGAAGTGCTCCACCACGTGTTCCCCGGGCTGGAGCACGACCGTGCCCATATAGCCGGACCGGCTGCCCACCGAACCGGGATGAAGCACCATACGCAGATGCCCGCCGCGCGCCCGATAGGGCTCTATCTCAGCGGAATGAACTCGGCTGACCGGTGGTTTACTCATGAGGGGATGATCCCCCTGCACGCCCCCGCTCCGCATCAGCGGTATCCCGTGAAGATTCTGACGGGAAACCTGAAAACCGGCTGCGGGAAATCCGCAACGGCGCTGCTCAGACGCCTGCTTCAGTCTCCGGCTGCCAGCCGGGCAGCACTGGCCTGGGCCCGGAAGCCGTGCACGCAGGCATACACCGCCAGCTGAGTCCGGTCGCGCAGGTCGAGCACCCGCAGCAGCGCGGAGATGTGCGACTTCACCGTGGGCCGGCCCAGCTGCAGCTGATGAGCGATCTCCACATTGGTCAGCCCGTGGCCGATCAGACCGAGGATCTGCCGCTGACGCGGGGTGAGTTTCGCCCCGTTGACCGGCCCCGTGCCCGCCTCCGGGCCGCCGCCGCTGCGCAGCACGGTCACCAGGTCGCCCGCCACCTGCGGATCCAGCGCCGCACCGCCCTGGTCAACCGCCCGGATGGCATCCACCAGCCCCCGCACCGGCGTGTCCCTGTGCAAGAACCCCTCGGCTCCGCCGCGCAGCGCCCTCATCGCAGTATGGCGGTCCAGACTGGCCGACAGCACAAGCACCTTCACCGCCTGCTCCACCGTCCGGCCCAGCACACGCCTGCCCAGCAGATCCTCAAGGTCGAAACCGTCCAAGTCCATCAGCAGCACACGCGGCCGGTATTCCTGCAGCAGCCGGGGATCGTAGCGCGATGTATCCAGTTCGATCACCACATCGATCCCGGGAATCTCACGCAGCACGGTCTTCACACCTGCTCGGTATACGCTGGAACCACTGCATACTCCAACCGATAGTGTCCTGGGAACGATGTAGCCGTCTGCGGGCTCTTCAAAAAGAAAACACTGCTCACAATCGGATCTCCCACGGTTCGGCAACGTAACCGGCATCTTCACACTCCTCGTGTTTCGCGGCAACGTACGCTGGCAATGTCGCGGGTGCAGCGATTTCACATGTGGGGATTACCGTTCTTCCACATCGGCAGGTCAGAATACGTACTGCGCAGTATCGCCAGGGAGTTGACCAGAATTTCCCTGGTCTCCGCAGGGGTCGACAGCGTCGTCCACCAGACCATGTCCGGCGGCTAGTAGGGATGCATGAGTTCCTGCCGATACTCCTCGACAAGTGGGCTGCGAGTGCCGTTAGGTCGCCGGACCCGGCGGCTTCCCGGCGCAGATGACGCCCGCGGCGCCTTCGCCGCCCATGACCACGATCTCGTTCCCGGGCCAGTCATACGCGCGGTCGGCGTCCACTGAGCGGGAGTCCATGACGGTGTACACCCCGCCGCTGGCATTGCGCAAGACCACCGGCATCCGGAGCCCGGCGGCATTGCAGTATGCATACAGAAGATGGACACCGCAGCAGATGACGCCGTGATGGTTCTGGTCCGCCCGCGGCAGGCAGAAGGCCGGGCACGCCGGCCGGGGGGACCATTGAAATTATCAAAACATCACGTATCTGAACGAACCGTTCATCGCTTTCGCCTGCATGGATGCCCGGTGTACTGACTGGTATTCCGGCTGGCTGGCGACAATGCCGGTGACATCGCCGTCCGGACGGGCCGGTGCGCACACGATGCGCGCCGCACACGCTGCGTGGACCGCTGAGGAACTCACCGTTGCCGGAGAACTCCGCTTCCGCCTCGCGCACGGAGGACTGGTCCGGGCCCGCCGGCACCGCAGGCGGCAGGGCCGCAGCACGCCGGCCGGGCGGGCCAGTGGCAGGATAATGCCAGTGCGCTTCCCGGCAGTTGACAGGCGGACAGACAGCAGGTAACGCGCCTTCTCAAGGCTGCGCCCGTCCTCATGCCCGGCACGCGGACCGTAAACACGAAATCAGCCAGCGCCGGGAATAGGGCTGAGGCATCAGCGGGATCTGCGGAATCGCTCCCGAATTGCGGGCGTTACGGCGGAGCCGTCAAGACCGCCCGGCGCCGGCGCCCGTTCCTGGACACGGGCGCCGGCGCCGTAAAGCCGCCCCGGGGGTTTATCGCGAAGGAGCCCGGCCGGCCCCGTACGGGGGTGACGCGGTGATCAGTCCCCCGGCGCCTTCGGGGCCGGGGGCTGTATGCCGGGGACCGGGCCGGCGGCGGTTGTCACCGGCGCCGGCCCCGGCAGGCGCGCAGCACCACCGCGCTGTTGAATCCGCCCTGGCCGCGCGCCGTGACCAGGACGGTCTCCAGCCTGCATGCACGCGGCTGGCGCACCAGGTCCAGGCCGTAGGCCGGATCGGGATCGTCCAGGTTGCCCACCGGCGGGATGACACCGTCGCGCATCGCGAGCAGCGCCGTGGCCACGTTGAGCGCAGAGCCGCCGGACAGCAGCCGCCCGACCAGCCCCTGCGGTGCGGTGACCGGCACCGCGAGCGGGCCGAACACCGCGCGCAGAGCCCTCGCTTCGGCGGCGTCGGCGTCCCTGCGGCCGGCGCCGTCGGCCAGCACCAGGTCGACCTCGTCCGCCCGGACGCCGGCCCGCTTGAGGGCCAGTGCGATCGCGCGGGCGTACTGATGCCCGTCCGGCGCGGCGCCGCGGTCACGGTGCGCGTCGTGGGTGGCCGCGTAGCCGGCGATGACGCCGTATCCGGCGGGTGCGGAGCGGGCCTGCGCGGCGGCCGAGTCCTCGATCACCAGCACGGCGCCGCCCTCACCGGGCAGATGGCCGTTGGCCGCCCGGTCGAACGGCTTGTAGCCGGCCTTCGGGTCGGTCGCGCTGGAGAGCCGGCCGGTGCCGGAGTTGATGGCCAGCGCGTACGGCGACAGCGGGGCCTCGGTGCCGCCGGCCAGCACGGCGCCGGTGCCGCGGCGCAGCGTACGGTCGGCCCAGCCGAGGCTGTCGAGGCCGGATGCCGCATCGGAGGCCACCACCCCGCACGGCCCCTTGGTGCCGTGGCGGATGGCCAGTTGTCCGGTGCTTGCGGCGTAGAACCAGGCGATGGACTGGTAGACGCCGACCGCCTTGCGGCCCCGGCTCCACAGTGCCTGGATCTCGCGCTGGCCGAACTCGTTGCCGCCCGAGCCGCTGCCCAGGATCACCGAGGTGGCGTACGGGTCGTGGGCGGCCGGGTCGTAGGCGGCGTCGGCCAGGGCCATGCCGGCCGCGGCGAACGCCAGCCAGGTCCACCGGTCGGTCTGGACGGCCAGCCGGTCGGGCACGTGCTCGTGCACGTCGAAGTCGGTGACCTGGCCGGCCAGTGTGGTGGGGTAGCGGCTGGTGTCGAACGTCTCGATGGGCCGCACCGCAAGCTCGCCGGCCAGGGTGGCGCGCCAGTGCTCGTCCGCTCCGATGCCGGTCGGTGCGACCACCCCGAGTCCGGTGACGACGGCGGCCATCAGCGCACCCGGGCCAGCACGAGGGCCGACTGGAAGCCGCCGAACCCGCTGCCGACCGAGAGCGCGGCGTCCACCCGGTGGTCGCGCGCGGTGTTGGGCACGTAGTCCAGGTCGCACTCCGGGTCCGGCTCACGGTAGTTGGCGGTGGGCGGCACCACGTTGTGCTCGATGGCCAGTGTGGTGGCGGCTGCCTCGATGGAGCCGATCGCGCCGAGGGAGTGCCCGACCATGGACTTGATCGAGCTGACCGGCACCCGGTAGGCGTGTTCGCCCAGGCTGCGTTTGAACGCGGCCGTCTCGTGCCGGTCGTTCTGCTTGGTGCCCGAGCCGTGCGCGTTGACGTAGTCCAGCGCGGCGGGATCCATCCGTGCCTGGTCAAGCGCGCTGCCGATCGCGGCGGCCATCTCGGCGCCGTCCGGGCGCAGCCCGGTCATGTGGAAGGCGTTGCACCGGGCGGCGTAGCCGAGGATCTCCGCGTAGATGTGTGCGCCCCGCCGCCGGGCGTGCTCGTATTCCTCCAGGATGAGCACGGCTGCTCCCTCGCCCATCACGAAGCCGTCGCGGGTCGCGTCGAACGGCCGGGAGGCGTGCTCGGGGTCGTCGTTGCGGGCGCTTGTCGCGCCGATGGCGTCGAAGCAGGCGATCGAGATCGGCGTGATGGGCGCGTCGCTCGCGCCGGCGAGAACGACGTCGGCCATGTCGTCCTGGATCAGCTGGTACGCCTGCCCGATCGCGTCGAGGCCGGACGTGCAGCCGGTGGAGACCACGGAGGCGGGGCCGTGCGCGCCGTAGCGGCAGGCGGCTTCGGCGGCCAGGGAGCTGGGGATCCATGCCTGGTAGAGGAAACCGGAGCCGTACTCGGGGTCGACCAGCCAGTCCCGGCCGCCGTTGCTGACCACCACGTACTCGTCTTCCAGGCGGGTGCTCGCGCCGACCGCGCTGCCCAGGCACACCGCCATCCGGTCGTGGCCGGCTTCTGCGGCCGGCAGCAGCCCCGAGTCCGCCATCGCCTCGTCGGCGGCGACCAGTGCGAACTGCACGGAGCGGTCGTTGCGGAAGACTTCCTGGGGCGTCAGACCTGCGGCGACGGGGTCGAAGTCGACCTCGGCGGCCAGTTGTGAGCGGAACTGCGCCGGGTCGAACAGCGAGATGCGGCGGGTCGCGGTGCGGCCGTCGGTGAGTAACTGCCAGAACGCTTTGCGCGTGGCGCCACCGGGCGCGACGACACCGATCCCGGTGACCGTGATGCGGCGGTCGCCGTTCATCCCGCGTGCTCGCGAAGTCCCTCGTTGACCATCGCCACGAGCTCGCCGAAGGTCGTGGCCGCCTGCGCCTCGCCGATCTCGAACCCGTAGCGGTCCTCGATCTCCACCTGGAGCTGCAGGCGCGCCAGCGAGTCCAGGTCGACGTCACTCAGCGTGGCACTCGGATCGCCGGTGACCGCGGAACGGGGAAGCCCCGCCTTGGCCACCAGGATCTCCATCAGCTCTTCAATAGTGAATGTCGACACGGGTATTCCCTTCACATTTGGCCAGCGAACCCGCATTCCACAGTAGCCGGGAATTCTTCGGTTCCGCTTCGGCCGAGAGACCCGAATGGCCTGGTTCCAGGGAATGAGTGCGCCTCATCCCCGGGGCGGGGCCGGCGCCGTCCTGCCGAATAGATTGACGTAATTTCGGGCACGCTGCTTCACTTATTCAATTGGTTCCCGGGGTGTGAGGAGACGATAATGGACGCGTCAGCAGCGCCGCCGAGGCTGGCCGGGGCGGGGGTCACCGCGGTCGCGGTGGCGATGGCCAGGGCCAGGGAGTCCGGCCGCGCGGACCGGATGTTCCACGACCCGTACGCGCAGTCGTTCGTCGATGCGGCCAAGACGGTGCTCGGCGCGGACGAGTGGCCGTCGCTGCTCGCCTGGGTCGACCTGTTCTACTCGCGGGGGGTGGTGCGCACCCGGTTCATCGACGACTTCGTGTGCGGTGCGGTGGCGGACGGCTGCACCCAGGTGGTGCTGCTCGGCGCCGGTCTCGACGCCCGCGCCTACCGGCTGCCGGTGCCCGGCGCGGATGTGTTCGAGGTGGACACGCCGTCGGTGTTCGCCTTCAAGGACGAGGTGCTCGCCGGTGCCGGGCCGACCGGCCGCTCGCGCACCGCCGTCCACGCCGACCTGCGCGAGGACTTCGCCGCGAACCTCGCCGGCAGCTCCTTCGACCCGGGCAGGCGGACCGCCTGGGTCGCCGAGGGCGTCCTGCCGTATCTGACCGCGGACCAGGCACGCCGTGTGATCACTGACGTCGGGCGGCTGTCCGCGCCGGGCAGCCGGCTGGTGTTCGAGCACTCCGGCAAGGCCGGGCCGGACCCCAGGGCCGCAGCCGCCGCGCTGCGCACCCCCGGCGCGGACCGGATCAGCGCCATGGTCCGCGGCGGGCTCGGCCCCCGGGGGCGGGACTGGGTGGCCGGCCAGGGCTGGTCCGTGGCGGTCACCGAGCGCGACGATCTGGGGCTGCGGTACGGGCGGCCCGACGACCGGCTGGCCGGGGGCCAGTTCATCGTCGCAACCCGGGACTGACCGGAACGATGGACATGGAATCCGACCAGGCGCGGACCGGGTTTCCGGAGCCGACCGAGGCGCGCATCCGGACCGCCGCCGAGGCGTATCGGCGGCCCATGCTCGCCGCCTATGACATCTTTGTGCTCGGCATGATGAGCCGGTTCATGTGGCGCTGTCCACGCGGTGAAATGCTGGCGCATTACAACCGGCAGATCAGCGCGTCGCATCTGGATATCGGTCCGGGGACCGGGTGGTTTCTGAAGAAGTGCCGCTTTCCGGCAGAAGCACCGGCTGTCACCCTGCTTGATCTGAACGAGGTGGTGCTGGCCACCGCGGCGCGGCGCATCAGGCGCTACCGTCCCGAGACCGTGGCCGGTGACGCGTTCAAACCGTTCGCCCTCGGGGCCGCGCGGTTCGACTCGGTCGGCATGGGCTTCCTGCTGCACTGCCTTCCCGGGTCGATGCGCCAGAAGTCGGTGGTGTTCGATCACATGCTGCCGTTCCTGCGGCCGGGTGCGCGGGTCTTCGGCAGCACCGTGCTGGGCGAGGGCCCTCATCACACCCGGCGGTCCGCGAAGATGCTGGTCAAGCTCAACAGCAGCGAGGTGTTCAGCAACCTCGGCGACCGGCTGGAAGACCTGGATGAGCAGTTGCGCCTGCGGTTCACCGATGTCGCCACGGTGCGGTCCGGAGCGGTCTGCCTCTTCGCCGCACGCGTTCCGGGGGAGCGATGAGCGGCGTGTCGCCCCCGCTGGCTCAGCACCTGCACGACGGGGTCCTGCAGACCCTGGCCGTCGCCCGTATCCGGCTGCACCGGGCGCTCACCCGGGAAGGCCCGCTGCCCCGCGAGCTGGGCACCGATCTGAAGCTGTTACTGGACCGCGAGATCGCCGACTTGCGCCGCCTGATCGGCGGTTCGGACCCGCCCGCCCTGCCGGCGCCGGACCTGCCCGGTGCGCTGGCCGCCACCGCCGAACGCCTCCAGTCGGTCACGGGCATCCGCATCCTCGTCGAGGACCACACCGCGGCCCCGGGCCGGTGGACGGGCAACGACCCGGCCGCCTACCGGATCGTGCGCGAGGCACTGCACAACACCGTCAAGCACAGCGACGCCACGCATGTCTGGGTGAGCATGACCGTACGAGCCGGCCGGCTGATCTGCACGGTGCGCGACGACGGCCGCGGCTTCGCGCAGGCCACCACCCGCCCGAACTTCGGCTTGAGCGCCATGCACGCCCAGGCCCGGGAAGCGGGCGGGTACCTGGCCGTCGACTCCGGCCGCACCGGCACGCTCGTCACCCTCGTACTGCCCAGAAACCCGGCGCACGAGGGGACAGACCAGCAATGACGCCGCACAACTCCACCCGCCGGCCGACCGTTTTGATCTGCGACGACCATCCGGTCGTGCGCTGCGGCATCCGCACCCTGCTCGCCGACGACCGCTACCCGGTCGTCGGCGAGGCAGCGGACCTGGGCGGCGCCGTCGAACAGGTCCGGCGGCACCAGCCCACCGTGATGCTGCTCGACCTGAACTTCGCGGGCACCTCGAGCCTGGGGACCCTGCCCACCGTGCGGGCGGTGTCACCGGCCACCCGGGTGCTGATCCTGACCATGCACAGCGACGCGGACTCGGCCAGGAAGTCACTGGCCGCCGGCGCGCAGGGCTTCCTGCCCAAGGAAGCCGCAGCCGAGGAGCTCCTCGCCGCGGTCGACGCGCTCGCCGCGGGCGGCCGGTACCTCCATCCGGCGCTCGGCGCCACGCTGTTCGACCAGCACACCAGCCCCAGCGGCGTCCTGAGCGGACGGGAACGTGAGGTGCTCGGGCTGATCGCCGACGGCCTGACACACCAGCAGATCGCCGGCGAGCTGGGCCTGTCGGTACGCACCATCGAGGCGCAACGGGCCTCGATCAAGACCAAACTCGGGATCAACCGGCGCTCGGAGCTGATCAGCTACGCCCGCACGCTGCGGCCGGCGGCTGCCGGAGGCGACTGGTGATGCAGACGGGACAGCCCAGCCGTACCGCGCTCACCGCGGCCCGCGCCCGCGCCGTGCACCAGGTCGCGGACTCCCCGCGGGTCTTCACCGATCCGCTGGCGGCACGCATCCTCGCCGGCCCCGGCAACGGCCCGCCCCCGGCCGCGGTGCCCGGCATGCCCGCCGAGGTCCGGCTGTTCATGGCACTGCGCCACCGGGTGGCCGAGGACGCGCTGCGCGCCGCCGCCCACACCCGGCAGGTCGTCATCCTGGGCGCCGGCCTGGACACCTTCGCCTACCGGCACGGCAACCCGGCGCTGCGGGTGTTCGAGGTCGACCACCCGGCAACCCAGATGTGGAAACGCCGGCGGCTGGCCGAGGCCGGCATCGAGATACCGGAGACGGTCGTGTTCTGCCCGGTCGACTTCGCGGAGCAGACCGCGCAGGCCGGGCTGACCGCGGCCGGCTTCGACCGGCAGGCACCGTCGTTCTTCCTGCTGCTGGGCGTTGCTCTCTACCTCACCCGGGACGCGCTGCTGGAGACGGCACGCGGCGTGGCGCACCTGCCCGCGCCGGCCGATCTGGTCTTCGACTACAACCAGCCTGCGGCCTCGCTGCCGCCCGGCCGCAGGCCGGCGCTCGCCGCGCAGGCCGAGGCCATGGCCCGGGCAGGTGAGCCGTGGCGCTCCTTCTTCACCCCGGCCGAGATCGCCGCCGAACTGGCCGCCGCCGGGTTCGACAGCGTCGACGACCTCGGGTGGTCCGACTGCCTGAAGCGCTACGGGCTCGACCTGTCGCTGCCCGACCTGTTCGGCGGGCGGATCGCGCACGCCCGCACCACCGGAACAGGGAGCCGCTCGGGCTGAACCGGTGATGCCGCCTCCTGCCGCCGGCCTGGGCCTCTGCGCCGGCAAACGGCTGATTCCTGCTATACGCGGTCCGCGTATAGCCATGCCGGTTGCTATAGCAGCGCGCCCAGCCGGTTCCTAGGCTTGGTCACTACTTCAGCGATGAGCCTCACTGGCAGGAGCCATCAGCGGCTCATGCATGTGATTCGGTCCCGGGGAGAGCTGAATGGTCTTTCGCGTACACCCGACTCATCTGGGCGTGCTCTTCGACTGGCACGCGGAGTCGAAGCAGCAGACTGCCGCCCACCTGGACCGGCCCTTCGACATCGCGCCGGACGGCGGGGTGCGCTACGACGCCGCCCAGCTCGCCGGGCTCGTACGGGATGTCTCCGCCCGGGTGCACGCTGCCGGTGCCCGGCGCGGCGACCGGGTGGCCATCATCAAGGACAACCACCTCGACATGGTGCTGATCGCCGCCGCGGTGGCCCGGTTCGGTGCGCTGCCCGCCACCATCTCCGCGGTCAACACGCCCGAGGCGCACCGCAAGATGCTCGACCGGCTCGAGCCGTCGGTCCTGGTGGTCTCCCCCGGCGCGCTGGCCCGGGCCGCTGCCGCAGGCGTCGAGCTGGCCGGGCCGCGCACCCGCGTCGTGGTCGTGGGCGAGCCCGGCGAGGGCGCTCCGCCAGACGCGCTGACCCTGGCCGGGCTGGCCGGCGCGGACACCCCGCCGGTGCACCTGGGCGGCGCCGGGGACCCGATGCTGGTCATGCACAGCTCGGGCACCACCGGCATCCCCAAGCTCGTCGTGCACTCCGCCAGGACGCTGCTGGACGGCGTCGCGAAGATGGAACGCATCCGGTTCCCGGTGCTGGCCAGCAAGCACCGGGACGTGGCGGCCACCTCGATATCGTTCGCGCACGGCCGCTCCATCTCCTGGCTGACCGGGCAGTTCGTCCTGGCCCCGGAGAAGATCGTGATCATCTCCCGGCACGACACCGGCACCGCGCAGCGGATGATCAGCAGATTCCGGCCCACCGCCCTGGAGGCGAGCCCCAACGTCTTCCAGCGCTGGGAGGAACTGGCCCGCGACGAGCCGGAGCTCTTCAAGCGCGTACGGCTCTACGTGGGCACCTTCGACGCGGTGCATCCGCGGACCGTCCGCACCTTCCTGAACGCCTCGGGCCGCCGCTTCCCGGTGTGGCTGCAGGGCTGGGGGCAGAGCGAGGTGGGGCCGATGTGCTTCACGCTGTTCACCAGGGGCCGGATGCGCAAGGTCCGCGAAGGGTCCTCGGTCACCAGTGACATCGGCTGGCCCTCGCCCGGTCTGACCCGGGTCAAAGTGGTCGACGCCGAAACCGGCCGCCGGGCGGGCCGGGGCGAACCCGGCCTCCTGATGGCCGCCACCAAGGCCCGCTGCCTGGACTACCTCGGCGAGTCCGAGCGGCACCGGGAGAAGGTGGACGGCATCTGGTGGAACACCGGCGACATGGGCGAACGCGGCCGGTTCGGGAGGCTGAAGCTGATCGACCGCGAGGTGGACATCATCCCCGGCGTCAGCGGCATCGAGCTGGAAAGCCTCCTGCTGGACCGGCTGCCCGACGCCCAGGAGGTGACGGTGCTCGGCGTGCCGGACGGCCCGCCCGTACCGGTGCTCTGCATGACCGGCGACCGCCTGGACCCCGGGCAGTGGCGTGCCGCGACCCGGGGGCTGCCCGAACTCGGCGAGCCGCGCCTGGTGCCCTTCGACGACGTGCCGCGCACCGCCACCTGGAAGGTGCGGCGGCTCGACCTGCGCAAACAGGTGCTCGGCAGCAAGGAGGGCCTCGGCAGCGGCCGTTGGACCTGACCGCCCGCACCGCCGCACCGCCCGCACCGCCGCAGCGCCCGTACGCACACCCGTCATCGGCGCGCCGCGTCGCCCCAGGAGAGGAAGATCTGTGACCGATATCGACATCGCGGTGGTGGGGGCGGGGATAGCCGGGTTGACCACCGCGTACCGGCTCGCCCGGGAAGGCCACCGGGTCGAGGTGTTCGAGTCCGAGGACACCCCCGGCGGGCGGATGCGCTCGGCGCGGATCGACGGGTACACCATCGACCGCGGGGCGGAGACCATCAGCCCGTACGGCTACCCCGCCACCTCGGAGTTCATCGAGGAGCTGGGGCTCGAACGGCGTGGGGAACTGCACCGCATCCAGCACCCGGTGGGGCTGTGGCAGGACGGGCGGACCCACCCGTGGGTGGGGCACCCCAAGTCGCTGCTCACCGGCGCCGGCCTCAGCTGGCGCGGCCGGGCCCAGATGGTGCGGATGCTCGTCTCGGGCCGGGGCAAGGGCGCGGTCGACCCGGACCGCCCGGAGGACTCCGCCTACGGCGGCATGACGCTGGCCCAGTACGGCCAGAAGTACGGGGGGGAACTGGTGAGCCGCTGCCTGGGGCCGGTGGCCACGGCGGCGTTCGGCTGGCTGCCTGAGCGCAGTGCGGCGGCGCCGATGCTGGCGATCATGCAGGGCACCCGGGGCATCTACCGCTGGCAGACCTACCGCGACGGCCAGGACACCATGGCCAGGACGCTCGCCGAACGGCTCAAGGTGCACGTGTCCACGCCGGTGAAGCAGATCGAGCGGGACGCGCAAGGCGTCCGGCTCAGCTTCGCGGACGGGACCGGGCTCACCGCCCGCGCCGCCGTGCTGGCCCTGCCGGCCCCGCAGATCACCGGGCTCTACCCGGGGATGCCGCCGGAGGAGAAGGCGTTCGTGCAGGCGTCGACCTTCACGACCATGATCCGGGTGGGCGTCATGCTGGACCGCCCCCTGGAGCCCCGCCGCAGCGCCCGCCGGCCGCATCTGTACGCGTTCGTGATGGCCGCGGGCGAGGACTCGCTGCTGTCCGGCGGCACCGCGGAGCACAACAAGTGCCCGCACCGGGTCCCCCCGGGCCGCGGCCTGGTCACCCTGCTGGTCTCGCCGCGCCGGGCCGCCGAAGTGTACGACCTGCCCGACGAGGAGGTTCTCGAGCGGGTCCTGGCCGAGAGCGAGCGGTTCATCGACGGGATACGTGAGGCGTACGCGGGGCACCTGGTGACCCGCTGGCGCTACGGGCTGCCGGAGGCACCGCCGCAGGCACTCGCCCTGCGCGGGGCGTTCGCGCGCCGCCAGGCGCAGCCGGTCGAGTACGCGGGAGACTGGCTGTACTTGCGGCCCAGCAGCGAGGCGGCCGTCGCCTCCTCGAAGCCCGCGGCCGACCGCGTGCTTTCCTGGCTCGCACGCACCTGACCCGCCTCCCGCCTGCCCGGGCGCCCGCGCCCCGCCGCAGCCCCGGCGGACCGGGCCCCCGCGGGGGGCGGGCTTGTGGCAGGAGCGCGGAGAACACCGCGGGTGCAGACGCGTGTGAACCGGCCGGCGGCATCGCGCCACCGGCCGGTTCCCGTCAGGGTCTTCCCCCTCTCCCCTATGCGCCGGGGAGCTTGATGGACTGGCTGTGGTGGAAGAAGTCGCGCGGGTCGTACTTCTTCTTGATCTCCTGGAGCTTGGCGTAGTTGTCCTTGTAGTACAGCTCCTGCCAGCTCACGTCGGAGGTGTTGTACTGCGGGTCGCTCAGGTCGATGTCCGGGTAGTTGACGTAGCAGCCGTCGGTCACGTCGTTCATGACCGGGACACCGCCGGTGTCGCCGTAGACGCTGTGGTAGAACTCGCGCAGCCACCGCAGCGACATCGCCTCTTCGGCCGGGTCGGTCCACCAGATCGACCATGCGGCCTTGTAGGCGGCCCCGCGGTGCGGGAAGGCGGTGGCGTCCGGCGCGACGGCGGCGACCTGGCCGCCCAGCGAGCTCAACTGCAGGTTGGCGGTGGGGTTGACCAGGTCATCCCGGGTCAGGTGCTCGTAGATCCTGTCGATCTGATCCGCCGGGATGGCGGTGCGGTAGTACGAGGACTTGTTGTCGCTCTTGAGGCTGGGGTCGTTGAGCGTGGGGTTGGTGGTGCCGGCGTAGCGGACGGCCTGGAACCACGGCATCTCACGCGGCTCGCCGAGGTCCGCCATGGCGGCCATCTCGCCCATGTGGGCGGTCATCGGCTCGTAGGCCACCTGCACACCGTCGGTCACGAAGGCCAGGTAGTCGTCCAGCACCTTCCGTGCGTCCGGGACGGTCGCATCGACCTGGGTGACGATGCCGACGTAGCCGCTCGACTTGTGGTTCAGCCACAGCGCGCTGAACACGTGGTCGTTGACGGTGCCGGGCTCGAGGTACTTGGCGTGCCATTCGCCCCAGTTGTGGACCAGGCGCCGGAAGCGGTCCTGGGTCATCTCGGCCCACGGCCACTGCACGGCGTGCACGAGGACCTTGGCCGGCGGCTGCGGAAGCAGCTTGGCGGGGCTGGTGCCCGTTGCGCCGGGGGAACGGAAGAAGAAGCGGGTGATCACGCCGAAGTTGCCGCCGCCGCCGCCCGTGTGGGCCCACCACAGGTCGCGGTCCGGGTCGGACTCCTGCCGGGTGGCCACGGTGACCTCGGCGGTGCCGTCAGCGGTGACCGTCACCACCTCGACACCGTAGAGGTGGTCCACCACCAGGCCGAGCTGGCGGCACAGCAGGCCCCAGCCGCCGCCGCTGACGTGGCCTCCGGCGCCGACCTGGAAGCAGATGCCCGCGGGGATGGTGACGCCCCAGGAGCGGTACATCCGCTCGTAGACGTTGAGGAGCTGGGAGCCGGCCTCGACGCAGACGGCGTTCATCTTGGTGTCGAAGTAGACCCTGTTCATCTTCGACATGTCGAGGATGACGTTGACGTCGGAGTTGTAGACCCAGTCCTCGTGGCAGTGGCCGCCGCTGCGCACCGTCAGGCGCTTGCCGCCCTGCACGGCCTGTTGGACGACCGTCTGCACCTGGGCCGTCGTCTCGGCGAGGCAGACCTTCTCGGGCGTGGCGGACCAGCGCTGGTTGTAGCCGCGGACCATGTCCTGGTACCGCTTGTCGCTGGGCGTCACCGTGGTGATCGGCTCGGCCGCCGTCTCGGCAGCCGCGGCCGGCGGGGCCAGGGCCGTTCCCGTCACGAATGCGGCTCCCCCGGCGGCTGCGCTCCCGGCCAGGAAGTTGCGTCTGTGGATACCTTGATCTTTACGTGCCATCGTTCCGCCCCCTGCGTCATGACGAATGAGTGTCGCCACGCTATGGATCTGTCCAGTCCTCTGGCACTCAGAAAATTGCGCTTGTACTCGGGCCTGGGGGCCGCCGGCCCGGGGCCTTTCGCCGCGGCCGGAAGCAGGGGTCCGCGCGGGGTCAGGCCGTGCGCGTGCGCTGTTCCGGCCTGGGGTACAGGCGGGTCTGCAGCAACTGGCGGATCCGCTCGTGGTGGCAGGCTCTGCGGACGTCCGGCGGGAGCAGCAGCGCGCCGGGGTCCAGGGCCGTGGGGCGGGTCAGCACCTGGGTGACCTGCGCCGCTAACTGCGGGTCACTTCCCAGGTGCCGGGCCTGGGGGAAGAGTCCGGCAAGCTGTGCACGCAAGGTGCTCTGCGGGCCTTCCAGGACCGCGCATACGCCCTTGTCCGCCACGGCCACCAGCACCGGCCCCGTGTCGGTGGTGCCCGTGGCCGAGCGGATCCCGACGCCTGCGCCGCCGGCGCGGAACGCCTGCGGGGTCATGCCCAGTATCGCCGGGACGGCGGAGTAGAACTGGCCGTTGGTGGTGAAGCCTGCCTGGTAGATCGCCTCGGAGACGGTCCGCGCCCGGATCAGTCTTTCCCGCACCCGCCGGGCTCGTACCGCCGCCCAGTAGGTGTACGGCGTCACTCCCGTCAGGGACTTGAACAGGCGGTGTAAGTGGAAGCGGCTGTAGCCGATGCTCTGGGCGAGGTCGTCCCAGTCCGGCGGCGCCACCGCCTCGTTCATCAGCAGGCAGGTGTGGGCCACGATGTCGGCGTGGGACCGGTCGAGTTCCCGCTCGCCCGGGCGGCAGCGGCGGCAGGGCCGGTAGCCGCGGGTGTGCAGTTCCTCCAGCGACACGTGGAACTCCACGTTCTCCCGGCGGGCCAGCCGTGCCGTGCACGAGGGCCGGCTGTAGATGCCGGTGGTTCTCACCGCGTAGTAGAACCGTCCGTCCGCGGCTCTGTCCCGCTCCCGGACCGCACGCCAGCGCTGCTCATCGTTGTCGTACATGTACTCCCCCGGTCGTCCATCGCGCTAGCCCGGACCGGCGGTCCCCGCCGTGCCCTGGATCTCTCTGGCCGCGTCATGGACGGAAATTGGGCCGCGGCAGCGCCCGTCTTCACCGATGTCACGCCCCGGCGTCGCGCTCACGGGACAGCTCCCGGCGCCGGCGTGTGTCCCGGTGCCGCTGTCGGTGTTCACGAGCGTGCCCGGCCCGGCCGGGCAGCACCGCGGTGTCCGCGCCGCGGCCTCACCGGGACCCACTGCGCCGGCTGCGGCGCGCCGGTGCCTGTCCGCGGCAGCCGCGCACCCGTCACGGACGAGGGCGGTTCACGTCGCGGCCGGGCGCCGGATCCGGCCTGTGGCGGTTGCGGGCGCCGCTGTCCGCGGCGACGAAGCCGGGAGCAGCGGCGTTGACGAGGAGGCCGCCTGGGCGAGCTGTCCGGCAGGCCCGCGGCCGGTTGTTCTGCCCGCCCCGGCAGCCAGCGCGGCCTTCTCGTGCACGGCCTGCTCGCTCATAACCAGCTCCTTGCTAGAGAGGAGTCTCACCTCGAAACGCGGCTTCCGTACCTGAGACGTATCGGCCGGGCCGGTTGTGACGGGTGAGCCGGAATCAGCCGGGAGTGGCTCGTCTGGCGGCGTGCTGCCGGGCATCGTGCTCTGGCCGTGGGCCGGGCGCGGGGGTGACAACTGCTACAGATTTTCTAGTCATTCATAGTCACCTCTAGTCGTGTATCTTGATCGTGTGAAGCTTTCGGAGTGGGCGCGTCAGCAGGGTGTGAGCTACCAGACCGCTTGGCGGTGGGTGAGGGACGGGAAGATGCCCGTTCCTGTCCGCCAGGCGCCGTCCGGGACGTGGCTGGTCGACGAGGTCGCTGTCCAGCCGTCCGGGCGGGTGGTGGCGTACTGCCGCGTGTCGTCCGCTGACCAGAAGACCGATCTTGAGCGGCAGGCGGCCCGGGTCGTGGCCGGTGCGAACGGGCTGGGCCTGGCCGTTGCCGAGGTCGTCACAGAAGTGGGCTCGGGACTGAACGGGCGCCGCCGCAAGCTGCACCGCATCCTGTCCGACCCGGACGCCGCTGTGCTCGTTGTCGAGCGCCGCGATCGCCTCGCCCGGTTCGGCGTCGAGCACCTCGAAGCAGTGCTGTCGGCGTCCGGCCGGCGCCTGGTAGTCCTCGACCCCGCCGAGACCGTCGACGATCTGGTGCGGGACATCACCGAGGTGCTGACCTCGATGTGCGCGCGCCTGTACGGGCGGCGGGCGGCGAAGAACCGGGCCGCCCGCGCGGTGGCCGTGGCGACCGGCGAGGCTGCCGAGTGAAGAAGTTCCAGCCGCAGCCCGGTTTCGTGGTGCAGGCGTACCGGTTCGCGCTCGACCCGAACGCCTCCCAGGCGGCCGCGCTGCGCTCGCACTGCGGGGCGGCCCGCGCGGCGTACAACTGGGCTGTCGGCTGGGTGACCGCCTCCTGGTGGCAGCGCAAGGCCGAGGAGACGTACGGCATCCCGGAGGCGGAGCTGACCGAGTGGCGGCCGTGGTCGCTGCCGTCGCTGCGGAAGGCGTTCAACGCCGCCAAGCACGCCGACCCGGGATTCTCCGGCTGGTGGGAGGAGAACTCCAAGGAGGCGTACTCCACCGGCCTGGCGAACGCGTCGGCCGCGTTCGACAACTACGCCAAGTCCAAGCAGGGCAGGCGGCGCGGCAAGCGGGTGGGTGCGCCGCGGTTCAAGTCGAAGCGGAAGGCACGACTTGCCTGCCGGTTCACCACCGGAACGATCCGCGTGGACACGGACGGCCGCCATGTGACGCTGCCCCGGCTCGGCACGATCCGCACCCACGAGCACACCGTCAAGCTCCTCGGCCGGGTGCAGGCCCAGACAGCGCGGATCCTGTCCGCGACCGTGCGGCACGAGCGCGGACGCTGGTTCGCCTCGTTCCAGGTGGAGGTGAAGCAGGACCTCGAACGCGTTACGCGCCCGGACGCGACGGTCGGCATCGACCTCGGCGTGAAGACCCTCGCGGTGATGGCCGGCTCGACGGGCGAGATCCGTACTGTTCCCAACCCGAGGCATCTCGACGGCGCGCTGAAGCAGTTGCGCCGCGCGTCCCGCACGGTGTCCCGGCGCCAGGGCCCTGACCGGCGCACCGGCCGCAAGCCGTCGAAGCGGTGGGAGAAGGCCAACGCCGCCCGCAACCGCGTGCACCACCGTGTCGCGAACCTGCGCACGGACGCCCTGCACAAGCTCACCGCCGCCGTGACCGCCGAGTACGGCACCGTCGTGGTCGAAGACCTCAACGTCGCCGGCATGCTCCGCAACCGGCGCCTGGCCCGCCGGATCGCCGACGCCGGATTCGGCGAGATCCGCCGCCAGCTCGACTGCAAGACCCGCCAGCGTCACGCCACCCGCCTCGTAGTCGCCGACCGCTGGTACCCCTCCTCCAAGACCTGTTCCGGGTGCGGCGCGGTGAAAGCCAAGCTGCCGCTGCACATCCG
>NZ_JCANSZ010000056.1:0-46946 GCF_059570535.1 Streptomyces sp. CNP082 | reverse complement strand
CGACGACCGCGACGACCGCGACGACCGCGACGACCGCGATGACCGCGATGACCGCGATGACGACTGGGACGACCGCGACGACCGGGATGACGACTCGGACGACGACGGCGACGACGACCGGGGCGAGGCCGAGGCGCTCGCCGCGGCGAAGGTGAGCGTGGACGAGGCCATCGCGGCGGCGCTCCAGGAGCGGGCCGGCATGGTGGAGTCGGCGGAGTTCGACGGTGACGACGACGACCGCGGCGGGGCCCACAAGTGGGAGATCGACATCCTCGGCACCGACGGCAGGTGGTACGAGGTGCACGTCGACGCCGACAGCGGTGACGTCTTCGCGGACCGCGGTGACGACAGCGACGGCCGCGACGACCGGGACGACCGGGACGACAACGGCGACGACAACGGCGGGTCGACCGACCGGGACGACCGGTTCGAGCCCGGCGACGACCGTGACGACAGCGACGGCGCCTGATCCGACGGCGAAGACCGGCGCCGGGACCCCGTGCTCCCGGCGCCGGCCGCTTGCCGCCACCCGCTACCCCTTGCCGGTGGCGCGTCCGTACTGCAGCAGTGCCCAGGTCACGCAGCCGAAGGAGAGGACGGAGAGGACGGAGCGGACGTTGTTCCACCGCACCCACCTGTCCTCCATCCGCTCGCGCACGGCAGCCAGGTCCTTGATCTGGTCGACGGCGCCCGCGGCGTCCAGCTCGTCGTTCATCGGCACGTTGACCGCGAAGGTGATGACGAGCACGGCCACGTACAGGACGACGGCGGCGATCAGCCACGGCAGCGCCTTCGGCCTCTGGTCGCCGTCCGCGCCGGCCAGCAGGCCGCCGGCCAGCAGCAGGAAGACGATCGCGCCGCCGAAGGTGAGGGCGAACCAGCCGTTCAGCATCGCCTTGTTCATCTGCTGAAAGCTCTCGACGAAGGTGCGGTCGCTGGCGCGGGCCAGGCCGGGCATCACCGAGTACGACCAGACGTAGAACAGTCCCGCGCTGAGCCCGGTGGTGAGGACGGCCGCGAGCAGCACCGCCGAACGGAAGTCAGACATTCCAGGCTCCTCTCCCGGCGGCTTCGCGCACGAAGTCGGTGAAGTCGCGGGGGGCGCGCGCCAGGGCTTGCTGTACGCCGTCGGACAGGTGGGGGTGTGGCCGGGTGGTGGGTGCACTGGGATGTGTCATACAGCCAGTCAAGCCGCGAACGGTTGGACGTTCCATGACTCAAAGGCGCGCCCGCATACGCGAGCGTCTAGCTACGCGGTGGCGCCAAAGAAGCGCTATTATGCATGCATGGCCACGGTGCAGATCAGAAACCTCGATGACGATGCCTACGCCATACTGCGTCGGCGTGCGGCGGATTCGGGCAGGTCGCTCCAGGAGTACCTGCGCGTCGAGCTGGAGCGCGTCGCGCTTCGGCCCACCGTCGCCGAGGCCCTGGCACGGGCGCGAGCCGAGCTGACCACCGAAGTGTCGATGGATGACATCGTCGCGTTGCAGCGTCAGGAGCGCGGCGAGTGATCGTGCTCGACAACTCGGCCTTCGTCCTGCTGCTCACGGATGCCGGGCCGGTGGCCAAGGCGCTGGCCGACCGGCTCGACGGATCCGAACTCGCCGCCCCCAGCGTGATCGACCTGGAGGCGGCGAGTGCGCTCAGGGGGCTCTTGCGAGGCCGCAAGATCACCGCTGGGGATGCGGACCACGCCCTGGCGCAGATTCCGGGTTTTCCCATCGAGCGGTTTCCGCACCAAGGGCTGCTGCCGAGGATCTGGGAGCTGCGGGACAACCTCACGCCCTACGACGCCGCCTACGTGGCGCTCGCCGAGCAGCTCGGCGCGCCCCTGGTCACCGGCGACGCGAAGCTGCAACGTGCGTCGGGCGGGCGCTGCGTCGTCGAGGCGTTCGGCTGAGGTCTGCGCCGGGCCCGGCCGGGTGGTGCGCCGGAAGCGGACCGACATCTCCTGACCGGGGAAGCTCACGTGTCCGCGCCCTACCCTGGCCCGTATGGACTCGCTCGCCGGACTCCTCGACAGCCCCCGCGCACGCGGCGCGTTCATGATGCGCGCGATCCTCGACCCGCCGTGGTCGGTGCGGATCGTGGACCGGGCGCCGCTGTGCATCGTGGCGCTGGCGAGCGGCACGGCGTGGGTGACGTACGACGGCGCGGAGCCGGTGCGGGTGAGCGAGGGCGAGATCGCGATCATGCGCGGCCCCGACCCGTACGTCTTCGCCGACGACCCGGCCACCGAGCCGCAGGCGCTGATCCACCCGGGCGGGCGCTGCGAGACGCCGGCTGGCCACAGCCTCGCCGGGGACATGGACCTGGGCATACGGACCTGGGGGCACAGCACCGACGGCGCGGCGAAGATGCTCATCGGCTCGTACGAGCACACCGGGGAGATCGGCGCGCGGCTGCTGGACGCGCTGCCGCGGCTGGTGGTGCTGCGCCGGGACACGTGGGACTGCCCGCTGCTGCCGCTGCTGGAGGAGGAGATCGTCCGGGACGACCCGGCGCAGGCGGTGGTGCTGGACCGGCTGCTGGACCTGCTGGTGGTGGCGGCGCTGCGGGCGTGGTTCGCCCGGCCGGAGGCGCAGGCGCCGGGGTGGTACCGGGCGCAGGGCGATCCGGTGGTGGGGCAGGCGCTGAAGCTGCTGCACAACAACCCGGCGCACCCGTGGACGGTGGCGGAGCTGGCGGCGCGGGCGGGGGTGTCGCGGGCGGCGCTGGCGCGGCGGTTCGCGGAGCTGGTGGGGGAGCCGCCGATGACGTATCTGACGGGGTGGCGGCTGGCGTTGGCGGCGGATCTGCTGCGGGAGCCGGAGGCGACGGTGGGCGCGGTGGCGCGGCGCGTGGGGTACGGGAGCCCGTTCGCGCTGAGCGCGGCGTTCAAGCGGGTGCACGGGGTGAGCCCGCAGGAGCACCGGCTGGCGGCGGTGGGCTGAGTCGGCCGCGGGGCGGCTCGGGGCGTACAGGACCAAGGCGTACGGGACCGGGGGCTGGGGCGTACGGGGGCCGGGGACTTGGGGCGTACGGCGCCCGGAGGCCCGGCGCGTACGGGACCGCCGTCCGGCTGCGCACGATGAGCGGGGCCGCGGGCCGCGTGCCAGTGTCGGAAGATGACCGGGTGCAGACGAGCCTGAACCTGGCGTACGGGTCGGCGATCGCGAGCATCGGGCTGACGATCCCGGCGGTGGCGCTCGCGTCGGTCTGGCTGGAGGGGCCGCTGAAGCTGGGGCTGGGGAGCAATCAGTTGGTGCTGCTGACGATGACGGTGGCGGTGGGGACGCTGACGGTGATGCCCGGGCGGGCGACGCTGCAGCAGGGCGGGGTGCATCTGGTGCTGTTCTTCGCGTATCTGGTGCTGGCGGTGCTGCCGTGAGGGAGCCCGTGGGGGGCGCGGGGAGGCCGTTCGGGTGCCTGGAGGTGCGGGGTTGGGCGGCGTCGCGGACGCTGAGGTCATGGGTCTGGACAGCGGGGACGGCCTGGGAGGCAGCGGGGCGGCCGGCAGTGGGACGGCCGACGGCGGGGTGCCCGGCGGCGGGCCGGGGGGCGATGGGGGCTTCTGGCGTGAGGTGAGGGACGCGGTGACGCCGCGCTCCGCGCTGCTGGTCCTGGGGGTGCTGGCGCTGGGGGTGCTGTTCATCGCCTCGTACGCGGGGGCCTTCCACTCGCCGAAGCCGAAGGACATCCCGTTCGGGGTCGTCGCCCCCGAGCGGGTGCGCGGGGAGGTGACCGGCCGGCTGGACGGGCTTGAGGGCTCGCCGCTGTCGGCGCGGGCGGTGTCTTCGCGGGCGGCGGCGACGGAGCAGATCCGGGACCGCACGCTGGACGGCGCGCTGGTCGTCGACCCGCGGGGGCGGGCGGACCTGCTGCTGGTCGCGGGCGGCGGGGGGCAGTCGCTGGCGGACGCGGTACGGGAGGTCGTGACGACGGCGGAGCGGGCGCAGGACCGGGACGTACGGACGGTGGACGTGGCGCCGGCGGACGCCGGGGACGCGCGGGGGCTGTCGGCGTTCTACCTGGTCGTGGGGTGGTGCGTCGGCGGGTATCTGTGCGCGGCGATCCTCGCCGTCAGCTACGGCGCCCGCCCGTCGGACCCGCGGCGGGCGGTGATCCGGCTGGCGGTGCTGGCGCTGTACGCGATCCTGCTGGGGGTGCTGGGGGCAGTGGTGATCGGGCCGGCGCTGGGGGCGCTGCCGGGCAGCGTGGTGGGGCTGGCGGCGCTGGGGGCGCTGGTGGTGTGTGCGGCGGGGGCGACGACGTTCGCGTTCCAGGGGATGCTGGGCGTCGTCGGGATCGGGGCGACGGTGCTGGTGATCGTCATCGCGGGCAACCCGAGCGCGGGCGGGGCTTACCCGTATCCGCTGCTGCCGCCGTTCTGGCGGGAGATCGGCCCGGCGCTGATCCCGGGCGCGGGGACGTGGACGGCACGGTCGATCGCGTACTTCGACGGGCGCGCGATGACGGGGTCGCTGCTGGTGCTGGCGGCGTGGGCGGTGGGCGGGGCGGTGCTGACACTGGTCTTCGCCCGCGTACGCACAGCAGACGCCCAGCACTTGAACTGACCCGGCACCCCCGCACGCCCGGATCCCCCGCACGCCCCGCACGCCCGCATCCCCCGCACGCCCCGCACGTCCCGCATCCCCCGCACGCCCGGCACATCCCGCAACCCCGCACGTCCCCCGCACTCCCGCCCAAGGGTAGGCCGCCCCGCTGACAACGCCCCGCGGCCGAGGCGCCGTCGCCCCCGGCGCGGAGGTGGCCGACGCCCGCGACCGCATCGTCATCCCGGGGTCCGGCGGCACGCACCACCACCGGGTGGCGGCCACGCGGTGGGCGCGTCCTCAGTGGTGGAAGCCCGGCTGGTGCGGCGCCGGTGTCCCGGCGCCGTCCTTCAGCCGCTCCAGCGCCGCCCGAACATCCGCCGCCAGCAACTCGACCTTGTCGTGGCTGATCCCGTGCCTGATCAGCACCCGCTGGATGACCGTCTCCTCCCGCCGCGGCGGCAGCGGGTACGCGGGCACCTGCCAGCCGCGCAGCCGCAGGTGCTCCGTCAGGTCGTACAGCGTGAAGCCCGTGCCCGCCGGGTCCGTCAGCGTCCACGACACCGCCGGCAGCGCGCCGCGGCCGTCGTACAGCAGCGTGAACGGGCCCATGCCGGCGATCTGTCCGCCCAGCCACTCGGCGCTGGCCGCCGCCGCGCGGTAGATGCGGCGGTAGCCCTCGCGGCCGAGCCGCAGCAGGTTGTAGTACTGCGCGACGACCTCGCCGCCCGGCCGCGAGAAGTTGAGCGCGAACGTCGGCATGTCGCCGCCGAGGTAGCTGACGCGGAAGACCAGTTCCTCGGGCAGCAGGTCGGCGGAGCGCCAGATCGCCCAGCCGACGCCGAGGGGCGCCATGCCGTACTTGTGTCCTGAGGCGTTGATGGACGCCACGCGCGGCACGCGGAAGTCCCACTCAAGACCGGGGTGGAGGAACGGCGCGACGAAGCCGCCGCTGGCGGCGTCCACGTGCACGGGGACGTCCAGGCCCGTATCGGCCTGGATGGCGTCGAGTTCGGCGGCGATCTCCCTGACCGGCTCGTAGTCGCAGGTGTACGTGACGCCGAGGATGGCGACGACGCCGATGGTGTTCTCGTCGACGTAACGGCGCAACTGGTGCGGGCGCAGCCCCGTGGCGTCCGGCTCCAGCGGCACCTGGCGCAGCTCGACGTCGAAGTAGCGCGCGAACTTCTCCCAGCACACCTGCACCGGCCCGCACACCAGGTTCGGCCGGCCGGCGGGCCTGCCCTCCGCCTCGCGGCGCTTGCGCCAGCGCCACTTGAGCGCCAGGCCGCCGAGCATCGCGGCCTCGCTGGAGCCGGTGGTGGAGCAGCCCATGGTGGTCTCGCCCTCAGGGGAGTGCCACAGGTCGGCGAGGATGTGCACGCAGCGGCTCTCGATGTCGGCGGTCTGCGGGTACTCGTCCTTGTCGACCATGTTCTTGCCGATGCACTCGTCCATCAGCTCGTGCACCTCGGCCTCGGCCCAGGTGGTGCAGAACGTCGCCAGGTTCTGCGCGGCGTTGCCGTCGAGGGCCAGTTCGTCGCTGATGAGGGCGTATACGGCGCGCGGGTCGGAGACGTCCTCGGGCATCCGGTACTTGGGCAGCGCGTGCTCGCTGATGGGCATCGCGTAGACGTCGTCGTGCGGTCCGGCGACGCCGCGGCCGGTCTGGTGCAGGGGCACGGTGCGGCTCCTCTGGTCCCGTGCCCGCCCGCGCCCATACGCGCGGGCGCGGGCGGGCGGTGGGCGGGCGGACGGGCGGATGGCGGATGGGCGGACGGGCGAGCGGACAGGCAGAGGGGCGAGCGGGCGGGCGGCGGGCGTCAGCCGCTCCAGGGCACCGTCTCGCCGGGCGCCGGGGTCTTGTCGGGGACGGGCTGGTCGAAGGAGAAGTCCGCGACGTGCTCCTGGCCGTCGCCGGTCGAGGTCGCCCGTACCGGGTACGGCGTGCCCGTGGTGGCGACGGAGAGGACCAGTTCCTTCCCGTCGTGCTTGCCCGTGACCTCGACGACGGGCACGCCGCTGACGGTCGTCTCGCCGCCCTTCTCCAGGGGGCCCGCGGAGGCGGCGTCCTTGAGGCCGTCGCGGTACTCGTCGATGCTGCAGAGCCTGGCGAGGTCGGAGAGGCCCTGGTCCTGGGCGGTGCCCTGGAGGTACTTGCCCTCCAGCTTCCGCACGTCCCCCGTCCCGCCGGCGGGGAGGTTGTTCCTCAGCCAGGCGGCGTCCGGCTTGGCCCACACCCTGTCGGCGTGCCTGATGATCTCCAAGCTGCCGCCGTCTGCGGCGTAGTCGACGGTGCCGACGCAGTTGTCGGAGCGGTCCGCGGAGACCTCGAGGCGGGCCGGCTCGTGGCGGTCGAGCCCGGAGCCGTCCCTGCTCATGGTGACGTGGAGGGACCGGGCGTCGTTGAAGGAGCCGGTGGCCGTGTTCGCTATCCCGGTGGCGCTCTTCTCCGCGACGCCGTTGTCGTCCTGTGCCTGGGCGGCTCCTGCGGTGCCGACCAGAGCGGTCGCGCAGAGCGTGGCGCCGAGGGCGCCGAGGGTCGCTTTCCGCGTGCGGGGCATCGGATTTCCTTCCAGAAGGAAACAGCAACGCCAGAATCGTACATTTAGGGCAAAGCGGTCGCACGACCGGCGTAGCGTACGGGCGTACGCGCCCGCGGACACGCCTGCGAACAGGCCGATCCGGGGAGCAGCGCGAGACGCTCCTCATGGCCGACGACCTCCGCCCCGTCCGGCCGGGCCGCTGCCCCGGCGGGCTCCCCGACCGCGCCGGCGCCACCACCCGCTGCACCGTCCGCTACGCGGACGTGGCGGTGCCCTGGCAGGTGGAACTCACCCGCACCCCCCGCGACGCCGCCGGCGACACCGCACAAAAGAACCGCCCCCGCTACGCCGTCCGCCCCCTCACCAGCGTCCACACCGCCGAGGCCGTCTACGCCGCGTACGCCCGGCACGTCGGCCGCAGCGACGCCGACGGCCCCTGGCCCCCCGCGACCCGCGCTGCGACCGGCTCCCCGACGTCTTCACCGCGGCACCGGGCGAGGACACCGGCTACTTCTGCCAGGACATCCTGTGGTCGTGCCGCAGCGGCGACTTCGACTTCGCCTGGAACGACCTCCCCGTCCGCGCGGACGAACACGGCGACGTCACCTTCGAGTAGCCGCAGCCGGGACAGGGTCCGCGGGCACCCGCCGCTGGTACGGTGGCCGGGCCGGCTTCGGTGGAGTCCGAGGGGAGCGTCCGGATGTCGTTTCTGAGGTTCGCCTACGACGAGGTCAGGGAGATGGCCCGCACGCTGGAGGAGAGCGGCGGCCGGATGAAGAGCGCGTCGAAGGAGATGACCCGGGTCGACGCCAGCAGGATCGGCCACGAGGAACTCCACTCCGCGTGCGACGACTTCGCCGGCTCCTGGGACTACGGGTTCGGCCAGTTGTCGAAGATGACCAAGGGCGTGTCGTCGTTCACCAGGACGGCCGCCGAGGAGTTCGAGAAGCTGGACGAGAAGCTCTACAACGAGCTGATGGGCAAGGGCGGCTGAGCCGGGGGAGCCGCCATGCGGATGCGACGCTACCTGCGCAGGATGCTGGAAGAGGGCGACGCGCTCGGGGAGTTCAGCACGCCGATCCCCTGGCCGTCGGTCTGGCTCTTCGCCAAGTTCGCCTACTGCGCCGAGCAGTTCGGCTACCGCTACGCGGGCCTGGCCACCGGCGTCCCCGCCGGTCTCCGGCCGCCGCTGCACACGTTCCGCCGCCTCCCCGACGCCCGCAGCCGCGCCGAGCGCACCACCCGCGACTACCCCCGCGCGCTCCGCGGCGGCCGGCTGCCCGGCATGTACCCCTGGCCCGTACCGCTGATCGCCCGCGGCCCCGCCCGGCGTGAGGTCCGGCTGCTGCACGCCCGCATCAAGGCCGACTACTTCGGCGTGGTGGGGCACGAGCCGGTGCGGGGGCTGGCCGTCAAGATCTTCGCGGTCGTGATGGTGGCGGTCCTGGTGAGCGGGGGCGTCGGCGAGCCGCTGGTGTTCGTCGCGGCCGGCGGTCTCGCCGCGGCGCTGATCCTGCTGATCGCGTTCTCCAAGGTGTTCATGCGCCGGCGCCGCGCGTCGTACCTGCGGCTGCTGGCGCGCGAGGGGATTCAGTGGCCGCCGCCGGTGACGGCGGCCCCGGAGCGCTGAGCCGCCCCGCTCTCCCCACCCTCCCCGTCCTCCTCCTCGTGCTCCTCCCCGTGCTCCTCGTGCTCCTCCTCGGGCTCGTCGGGAGCCTCGAAGGCGAAGGTCCGGCCGATGGCGGAGAGCCGCTCGGTGTACTCGTTCAGCAGGTCGACGCAGGGCGTCGAGATCGTGACGTACACGACGTAGTCACGGGGCGCCGGGACGATCAGTTGCAGCGCGGCGAGGGAGACCGTCGCGGGCACCATGGCCGGGCTGCCGTCCGGCGGCGCGTCCCCCTCCCGTATCGATGCCGCGATGTCCGCCGACGCGACCGCGCGCACCGACGCCGACATCACCCCGGGGCCGCACGGCAGGTGCACGGCGAGCAGCGTGTCCTTGCTGCCCTGCCGGCCCTTCGCCCGCGGCAGGTCGACCTCCGTCAGTTCCGGCTCACCGGCGAAGAGGGCCTGCTCCTTCGCCCGGTAGATGCCCTCCGCGGCCATCAGCCGGTCGCCGTGCCCGCTGGGACGGGCGGAGACGGCCAACAGGCCCTGGGAGAGCCGGTAACCGTCGTCGGAGTCCTCGATCCCCAGGCACACCGCGACGTCCACCAAGGTCTCCTCGGCGACGAGCAGCGTGGGCAGGCTCCGCAGCATCTGCCGGGCGTACACGGCCCGTTCCACCTCATCCGCCGCGGGGAGCAGTTCTACGGCCGCCTCCTGCCAACCGGCAAGCCGGATCGGATCCCGTACGTGCACGAACGCGTCCGGCAGCTCGTACCGGAAGGCGTACCGGACGTTCTCCGGGACGGGTCTCTCGGGGTCCGTGGGCGCGGTCATGAGCCCGTCCGGGGGGATATGCCGCTGTCGAACGTGCTGCCCGCGGACGCGAGCGGCTTGCTGAGATCCCGGTTGGGCTCGACGAAGTCCCACACCTTCGGCGCCGTGCCGACCAGGGGGATGTCGCCCGTGTTCCAGTCTCCGTACCAGGGCGCTCCCTCCTCGAAGAAGTACCGGCCGTTGATGTTGGACCCGCCGGCCAGGGCGACACCGCCCTGCGTCCACCTCAGGTCCTTCAGCGCGCCCGTCTTGAGCATCGACTCACCCTGGCGGATCAAGTCGTCCCCCTTGCTGATCCAGCGGTACGACTGGCGCATCTCCCGGAACGCCTGCAGGGAGTTCTGCGCCCCGGTGCGCAGCCCCTGGAGCCCCTCCTTCACCTTCCACGGCTTGCGCATGAAGTTCGACGCCATGGCCTTGAAGCCGGCCGTGTTCTTCAGCGTCTTCGCCGCGTTGAGGCTGTCCGTTCCCAGGGTCCTGATGGCGGTGCCGGCGCTCTTGAGGTCCTTGCCCGCCTTCGCCAGCCGCATCCCCTTCACCGCCCGGAACCCCGCGAAGACCCCCGCCGCGTCCCAGGCGAGGGTCTGCCACGTCACGCCCTCCGCGCCGCCGAGGAAGGCGGCCCCGTGGAAGAGCAGCGCGCCGCCCGCCAGGGCGAGCCCGATCCAGCCGAGCCCGGGAACGCCGAGGAGGGCCAGGATGCCGACGACCATCGCGGCGTCGGCGAGGAAGTCCCCGATCGCCTTCCAGAAGTCGGGATCCGTGATGGAGGCGAAGGCGTTCTCCAGCATGTTGCCGAGATCGTTGATCCGCCGCTCGAACCAGTTCGGCTTCGGCGGCGCGTCGTCCGCCGCGTCCCGCAGCCGTCTGGCGGCGGTCCTGGCCTCGACGTCGAACTCGCCGTTCAGGGTGCGCGCACGGCTGCGGATGCCGTCCAGCTCGCCCTGGGCGTCGCTCAGCGCCCGCTCTTTGCCCCGCTTCTCCTTGCCGTGGTCTTCCTTCTCCCGGTCGGACATGCCCTCGGTGTCGGCCGGCAGCCCGTCCACCGCCCCCTGGGCCGTGGACACCCGCCCGGCGGCGTCCGCGGCCTCGTTCTCCAGGCGGCGGGCCGCGGCCTGGAAGCGGGTGAGGCTCGTGTGCCACGACGAGAGCGCACGGTGGGCTTCGTCGAGGGAACCCAGCGCCTTCTTCAGATAGGGCGGGATCTCGGAGACGCTCTCGCTGAACTTGTCGGCGGCCTTACCGACCCAGATGCCGTCCGACGTGCCGATCTTGTTGACCTCGGTGTGGGCGGAGTTGCCCTCTCCACTCACCCGCCCCACCAGCGCCACGAGGGCCGACAGATCGTCGAGATCACCGGGCGCGGGGTCGAACCCCAGATGGGGGAAGTCCCTCTCGGTACTCACGTGCCCTCCCAGTCCACCGCCTGAACAGAGCGCTCCTTCGGGGAAAAGCACGCCGCCGCCCGCGCGTTCGGTTCCCTTGGAGGAGCACGTACGGTTCCACACGAGGACCCGCCGCCGGAAGACTTCTGGCCAAGTACAGTACGCGCAGTCAACTGCCGTGCCGGCGTTTCCGAGCGGTCCTCCGGCAGACGTGGTGTCAGGGCTTGCGGGCGACGCCGCAGTACGCGGCGACCTCCGGCGGCAGGCCGCCGGACGGAGTGCCCTCAGGGCGCCAGCGGGAGGTGGAGATCACGCCGGGCTCCAGCAGTTCCAGGCCGTCCAGGTACGCGGCGATCTGCTCGGGACTGCGGTTGTAGTAGCGATCCCCGGAGGTCTCCTTGTTGTGCCGGTCCGTGGCCGCGACCCGGCCGGGGTCGGTGGTGGTCCCGTCGTTGATCACCAGGTAACTGCCGGACGGCACCGCCGCGACGAGCCGGCGGACGATGGAACGCGCCTCTTCGTAGTCGGCGACATTCCCCATGATGCCCAGCATGATCAGCGCCACCGGCTGCTCGAAGTCCAGCGTCCCGGCGGACTCGGCCAGGATCCGGTCCGGGTCGTGCACGTCGGCGTCGACGTACGCGCAGGTCCCCTCGTCACTCGATGCCAGCAGCACCTGGGCATGCATCAGCACCAGGGGATCGTTGTCCACGTACACGATTCTCGCCGTGGGCGCGATGCGCTGCGCGACCTCGTGGGTGTTGTCCATGGTCGGCAGTCCGGTGCCGATGTCGAGGAACTGCCGGATGCCCGCCTCCCCGGCCAGGTACCGAACGGCACGCCCGAGGAAAGCGCGGGACTGCCGGGCCACGTCCTCCACCCCGGGGAACAGCTCCTTGACCTTGTCCCCGGCCTGGCGGTCGGCCTCGTAGTAGTCCTTGCCGCCCAGCCAGTAGTTCCACATACGGGCGGAGTGCGGAACGCCCGGGTTGAGCCGGGCGTTCAGTTCGCTGTCGTACCCCATGAGGGCCGTCCTTGGTCTGCGCGCGGCGGATGTCAACACACAACCTAACCACGGGTGTCGGCACGCGCACACACAGTTCGGCACGAGGTGGCGCCGGACCGGGCGGTCAGGCCGCCTGGAGGGGGGCGTCCTCGCGCCATTTGAGGATCAAGTGCCTCCACCACCGCGGTGACCTGCGACTTCACCACGAGACCGTCGCTGACCAGCAGGAACTCCCTTCACTGGTTCCTGCTGGTCGGCGGCGTTTTCGAGCCCCGTGTGCCCTGCATGTGCCCTCACACTACGCAAGGCCGGCTTCCATCTCAGCACCCGTCAGACCGCTTGCCATGACGATGCCACTCCCACCATGATCGAACCTCGGAGCGGAGCCACAGCCGAGCACGCCCCGGCCCAAAATCCACTATCGGGCGCGGCATATCAGTGTAACGGCGCTGATAGAGGCTGACACTGTTGACATGACTCAGCCCGAGGAGCTCGGCCACGCCGCGGCTGTCAATAAGGTCGTCCGGATCCACCAACCGAGTCATAGCCGGAAGTGTAGTGAAAGGGAGCCACCCCTATGCTAGTGTCTACAGGGTTAGACATCGTCGCTGGTGAGCACGCGAGCGCCGAGACGGCTGTAAGAGGGAGACCCCGTGTCCGACACCCCCTACTCACTCCACCGTGGTGACGCCCTTGAGGCATACAAGGGCTGGGACGCCCCGGCAACGATCATCAGTGATGGCGCTTACGGAGTCCGGGGCTTTCATGGCGACACTACAGGCCCGGACGGTCTGGTTGATTGGTATAGGCCCCACGTTGAGGCGTGGTCCACGGCGGCGACTCCCTCTACGACGCTCTGGCTTTGGAACACCGAGATCGGTTGGGCTACCGTCCATCCCCTCCTAATTGAAAACGGGTGGGAATACGTTCAGCTCATCACATGGAACAAGGGTATCGCGCACATCGCGGGCAATGTCAACGGCAAGACGATTCGACAATTTCCTATTGTCACCGAGGTTTGCGGATTCTATCAGCGGAGGTTTGAAGTTAATGTCGGATCCCAGCGAATTTCAGCAAAACGCTGGCTGAGAGACGAGTGGCAGCGAGCCGGAATTCCACTATACAGAGCGAACGAAGCGTGCGGAGTCAAGAATGCCGCGACACGCAAGTACCTAACACAGGACTGGCTCTGGTACTGGCCTCCTGGGGAGATGATTGAAAAGCTTGCCCAGTACGCCACCCAGCACGGAAAGCCGACAGATCGGCCTTACTATAGCCTGGACGGCCAGCAATCTGTATCAGCTAAAGAATGGGACGCACTTCGCTACCGGTGGACTCACCGGCATGGCATTACCAATGTCTGGAATCGCGGCCCGCTGCACGATAACGAAAGACTCAAGGGAACACTCCGTCGCGCTGCACCCAGAGTATATAAACCCACCAAGGGCTCTGCCGCTCACCTGAATCAGAAGCCGCTGGAGTTCATGGAACGACTTGTCTCAGCGGTGACTTGCTCCGATGATGTCGTTTGGGAACCATTCGGCGGGCTTGCGTCCGCTTCGGTGGCAGCAGTAGCACTTGGACGCAGAGCGTTCGTTGCTGAGCTTGACGAGAATTTTCAACTCCTCGCCGAGGAACGACTTGAGAACGCAGCGAAGAACGCCGACCCTGCGGGTGAGCAATTGGTTATGGATGAAGCGACTGAGAGTACTTTCGGAGACTAATTTGGCTACACCTTAAGCCTCTCTTGACCCGGAGTCCAACTAGTCACTCAGCTCTTCCTGGATCTGGCGAACGAGGTTGGCAATCCTCTCGGCTTTTCTACTGGAGACGTGACCATGATGTGTCGCCAGTTCACCAGCGAGTGCAGCGTACACAGAGTCAGCATCAGATGAATCGCTGTGCCGAGTGAAGAACGCCACCCAATCTCGAATGGGAATTCCAAGCGCTTCCTGTGCTTTCGCCTCATCAATGAATGTCGTCATGAGCCCCCTGACACGGGCGAGCCGACCGAAATTGCCGCCGCCGTCATGTTCCGGGCTGTCCGAGATCTGCTGGTCCTTAGTCGGATAAGGTGTAGCACCATCTGGCACGCTAATGACAGAAGATGCCTGAGTTCGACGAATGTACTGCCAGTAGTAGTTTCGATACTGTGCAGCCCACCGAGCTGATGCAACCCAGGGATCTCGGGCTACAGGACTGCCCGATGTTACATTGCTAAAATGCCAGGGGACGACACAGAGCAGGTCGTGGATTGCACACGAATTAGCTGTATTAGTAAATCGAAAAGTGGGGACTCCTTCCTTACTGAACAGATACCACCCCTTTAGCTCGACCCCGAGAGCGATATCTCGCTCACCGCTCTGGCGCCCGATCAAGCGAACATCCGGAAAAGTTTGCGACTGCCTCTCAAATCGATAACCTTGCCACTCGTTCTCCGGATCCCAAAGGTCCCGTAGTCGATTAAGAGTCGCTACGACCTGAACCTCAATGCTTGCGCCGAGAAGCGTGTTCGCCGCCTGTAGATCGGTGGCGTGCACGCCTTCAATTCGGGTATCGAACTCGAAATACGAGGGCATCGCTTGAAGTGTCTCTACTACTCGTGCGCGTAGAATTGTCTTGGGATCGCTTTCGTCCAGATCTGGTGGCTCTGGCGCCTGAGGAGCGCCCGCAGACGCCTGGCTCACGGCCTCTTCAAGCACGGGGTCGGTAAACGCGTCAGTCAAGAGATCGATCCCTCTCTGATCATCGCATGGCGAGGCTTCCAGGATAGAGCATGTGCAGAAGCCCCCGAGGCTCGTTTCCCAGTCAACTCCCGCCCACGCGTGCGGAGTGCGGAATGTGAGCTGCTGCGCAGCTTGAAACTACGGTGTTCGATCTCATCGCCCCATATGCGCGCGACTGAGCGGTGGATCTGGAACCTCCTTCGCCTGCGGATACTCGTCGCGATCACTGAGTAGAGCTGCCCATTACTCCTTGGCCAGAAGGCGATGGACTTCCCGAGCGCAGCCCCAGGAGAGGGTGACGCCGGCGCCGCCGTGGCCATAGTTGTGGATCACCGGAGTTCCGTCGGTTCGGCGATCCGCCGTCACCCGCACTCGGGGCCTGGTCGGCCTGAGACCTACGCGGTGGTCGATAACCGTGGACTGGGCCAGCCGAGGCTCCACGGCGGTGCAGCGGGCCAGGATGTCGGCTGCCGCCTTCTCGTCCGGGTCCACGCTGCCGTCGCCGTCGAGAGCGGTGCCGCCGAGGACCACGGTGTCGCCGTGGGGGTAGATGCAGAGCAGGTCCGGCGATGGGCCGGTGTCTTCGGAGAAGAAGTCGGTCAGGCCGGGATTGGTGACCACGACGTGTTGGCCACGGATCGGCCGCATGGTCGCGTCGGAGGCCAGGGAGGCCGCGCCCATGCCCGTGCAGTTGATGATCGTTGACGCCTGGGGGGCGTCATCGAGTGTGGGCACCTGCTGTTGCTCGATCGCGCCGCCGGCCGTTCGCAGGCGGTGCTCCAAGTACCGCAGGTACGTCGGCATGTCGATCAGCGGGACTGTGAAACGGTAGCCGGAGGCGAAGCCGGGCGGGAGATCGGCGCGCGAGACCGGCTGGAAGCCTGGTAGCGCGGTGGCCCAGTCTGGTGCCTCGTCTGCGCTGCGGGATGCCTCGATGCCGGACGCTGCCCGGACACCAGTTGCCGAGTCGGTTGCAAGACCGCGAAAGGTCTCCAGCGAGTGCTGGCTCCACTCGTCTACCAGGTCCTTGGGCTCTACGAGGTACGGGCCCCACATCGCGCCGGCGGCCATTGAGGTCACGCCGGGGATCTCTTCAGCGATGACTTGCACCGCCAGACCTGCCTCGGCCAGGACGACGGCGGTGGTGAGGCCAATGACCCCAGCGCCCAGTACAACAGTGTCGCCTTGGAAGGTCATGTTCGTGACTCTACCTGGCCGCGGAGACGGGCGAGTTGTATCGGATGAGGGCCTGTTCGAGGCCGGGGAGGAAGCTCGCGACGTGGGGGTTGCGCTGCCGCCTTCGCAGGTCCTTGGCGAGCTGCTGGAGCAGGGCGACGCTGCGTGGCGATCGGACAACGTCCAGGCGAGCGGTGGCGATCTGGCCGACCTTGCAGGCCAGTTCCAGCTCCCCGCGGGCGCCGTAGCCCAGGGCGAGCCAAGCGCCTTCGAAGAGGGCACGACGTTGGCTGGGGTCGCCACGCGGCACGGTATAGGCGCCGCTCTCCAGGAGGGAAGTCCCCTGGGTGATGAACGCTCTGGACGCCGTGACGCCCTCGCGTTGCTTGCTTCGTCCGAGCTGGACCAAGGCGTAACCGGCCTGGCAATCAAGGTGGTTGTCGGTGAGGAAGTACAGCCAGCGAGGCTCCTCCTCCCGGCCGCCTCGGTCGATGACTTCCCGTGCCACGTCACGGGTCCGGTAGAAGTCGATTGCTCGGCCGGCAGACGTGTAGGCGTAGGCCAGTCGCGACAGAACCGAAGCTCGCACGGCGGCGGGCGCTGCGTCTGCGGCACGTCGGGCGGCTTCGCCGAGGGTGACGGCGTCCGCCGGGTAGCCGCGGCTTGCGGCCTGGAAGCTCAGATCGGCGAGTATGTGCGCGCACAGTGGCAGGTCGTTGATCTGGTGGGCGGCGCGTAGTGCGGTGATGAAGTACCGCTGCGCCAGTCCGTGGTCGGCCGCGTCGAACGCCATCCACCCGGCGAGCTGACCTATCTCGGCCAGCGCGCGGATGAGCCGGATGGTTGACGGAGCGGAATGATTTCCTTCGTGTAGGAGGAGGCCGACCGCACGGAACTGTGCGCTGACGTACGGCAGGTGGCGGGCTCCGCCGTGCTCGTCGTCGAGTTGCTGAAGAAGTGGGAGATGCTGCTCGACCTGGTCCACCAATGGATCTGCGTGGCGCTGATCGACCGCTCCCGGGGCCAACGAGCCGCGTCCAGCCGTGCCGTCGAGGTAGTTTCCGACGATCTTGGTCAGTCCGGTGCCAGAGATAGCCAGGAACCGTCTCCGGTCGACGAGTCCGCCGAGCACCCAGTCCTCCACGACCTGCCCCAATCGCTGCAGGGTCCAGTGCCCGGACAGGTTCGTGTCAGCAGGCAGCAGCGTCGGAGAGTCTGCTGCCCGTCCCTGCCAGAGCTCCGTAACGGACACCACTCGGCCCAGCTCCTGCGAGAGCACGTGAGCGGTCATCGCAGGCAGGGGCGAGCGGGGTAATGCGCCTGCATCGCGCCAGTGGTACGGCGCGGACTCTGCCGCTGTCCCGCTGCCGAACACCCGGTTCAGCTTGCGCGCCAGCATCTTGGGACTCCACCCCAGTTCGTCGAGCGCCATCGCGAGTGCGGCGTTCGGCTGTCCGGACCGTGTGCCCATCACTCACCTCACGCCTGTCCGGTGGGCTGATGCCCTCAATGGTGCCGCTCCTTGAGCCTCAACAAACGGCTTCTCGGCGGAAGTTGACCGAGTTGACCGGATATTCGGGTGCCGCAACCTCCTGACGATCCGATGTTCTTGCTGTACCGAGCCACCCCTTCACCACGAGTGGGCTGTGTAGGAGACGGGATCTTGAAGGCACGCACAGTAACGCCGACAACCTGGCCGAGCGTCTCGCTGTCCAGGTCGGGAGCTGACGAAGGCATCCCCCCTGAGTACGCACGGGAACCTCGTCTCGGCGGCCTGCTGAAGACGGGACGCTCCGCCGCACGGGCGTTATGGGACTCGCACGACTGGGCCCACGGGGAGTGCTGGCTGTGGTGTGGCCGCATCGACGTGGATGTGACCTGGATCGGCCCCATCCGCTCCAGCGGCTTGCATTCCGATATGTATGCCTGCCGCGCCTGCCTGCACCAGTTGGACCAGCGGGTATGGCTGGCCCAGCTCCGCAAGGACACCGTTGAGACTCCTGCCCCCGCCGTGCGTCGACCTCGCCAGGCGGGGGCAGGGCAGCACCAGGGAGGTGGGTCAGCGCAGTGAGCCCGCTCCTCGCCCTGGCCGTCGGCTGCCGACACCCTTGTCTGCTCCGGCTGAATACCCCCAAAACCTGGATCACCAGTGCAGTCGCGCTGCCCCGCCGGCCTCGCTGTCCGCACCAAACTCGGCTGCCGGATTCAAAGCTCCCGCTGCCTCCCGGAGGCCCGGCTTCTCCCATCACGGCCGGGCAGCTCTCCCCGGCGGGGCAGTGGGTTAGTTCCAACGCAGGTGCTGATGACGCGATTCGGTCCCCTGGGGGGCGATCGCCCAGCGCCGCCAGTTCAACGAGCGGCCTGGCAAGTATCCGCTCTTCAAGGCTGCCGTCCGGAGTCTTCGGGTCTCCGATCCCCGTACCTCCGTACGGCACTGTGGCCCGCTCCCATCCCCCGGCGGGGGCGGGTCACACCTACTCGATGCCGTGATCGTCGTGCCGCACGCTCGACCACTGGAGTTCGTGCGGGCGTCTGTTCCACCAGTGCAAGGGAGGTCATGAGCAAGTCCCTGTACAACCTGCGCAGAGAGAGGATCAGCTATGCCGCAAGCCAGGCGAGAGAAGAATAACCACCTGATCTACGCGGACGTCGTGGACTCCAAGTCCAAGGCGGGAGTGTGGATGGGGGAACAAGCCTCCTTCCAGGAGAATCAGAGCCGCATCATCGAGGCGGTCAAGGAGCAGACCGACTGGGTCGAGCTAAAGAACGCGATCATGGTCATCACCACCGACCCGGCCGGCATCACGGTCATCGCGCCGAACCCGACGCTGCCCGGCGTCATCGTCTTCGCCGACGGTGGTTCCCCGGGCACCACCGCGAAGCTCCAGTCCGCCGCCGAAGAGAACATCCGCGCCATCATGGACGATCTCGGAATCGCCGAAGAGGAAACGGCGGCCTGACCATCATGGCCGTCCCCCGAATGATTTGGGGGAAATACTTCCAGTACGAGCGGGACGGGGAAGCGGTTCTCCTCGACCCGGTCGGCCTGGACAGTGTGTTCATCGACTCCGGCGAGGTTGACGACCTCGCCGGAGTCCCCCCGACCGCGACCCATGAAGCCCTCTACGGGCTCGGCTTCACGCCCGACCGTTCTACGACCGATCGGCGTGCGGCACTCCACGACCGGCTTCGAATCCTCGACCTCGATGCCGCCCCAGTACGCATCAGCGGGTTGCGCGTGGTCCTCACCGACCGCTGCAACATGGCCTGCACCTATTGCTTCGTCGATACGAACAGCGGCAAGCCGGATATGACGAAGGAAGAGCTGTCGGAAGGGCTCCAGTTCCTGTTCGAGCAGAACGCCGGACAGGCTGAGGTATCCATCCAGTGGTTCGGCGGAGAGCCCACCATCCGCTTCGACCTCATGCAGTACGGGGACCAGCTCGCCGACGCTCTCGCCGACCGCTACGACGTGGCGAGTGTGCGACGCACCGTCGTCACCAATGGCGCCCGTCTGACGGACGAGGCGCTCGACCACTTCGTCACGTACGAGTACGGGGTTGGCATCTCCATCGACGGCCCCCCGGGCATCAACTCAGCGAATCGTCTCCTCCTCGGCGGCCAGCCCGCCGACGAGCGGATTCGCCGGAACGTCGCCCGGTTCGTCAAGGCAGACGGTCTCCATGTGGGCTGCAACCTCACCCCCACAGCCGCGAACATCGGACGCCTCGCCGAGACCGTCCGGTGGATCATCGACGATCTCGGGTTGAGGTTCATCTACGTCAACACGCCCATCCCGACCACCGGCCGCTGGCAGGTGGACGGCGCCGACCTGGCCCGCGAGCTGTACGAGGCCCGCCTGGCAGCGCTCGGGCGGGGCGGGATGCTGTTCTCCGTCCTGGACCGCGCCTTCCAGGCGCTCGACACCCGGCGGCCCATGCTGTTCGACCACATGCAGGGCGACCGCAGCCTGAACGCAGCGCTCCTGCCTGGCAACCAGATCAGTCTGTGCGACATCAACTTCACCGAGCCGTCGTTCCTGTACAGCCCCGACGAGCTGCGCGCCGATCCTGGCCTTCTGGCCGACGTGGCCAAGAAGGTCGCCCCGGTGCCCGAGTGCGAGAAGTGCCCGGCGCTCGCCATCTGCGGCGGCCCGTCGCGCAACGAGCAGGTCCTCGTCGGCGGCAGCACCCCGGACCCCGAGATGTGCGCGTTCTACACGAGCACCGTGGAGATCGCGGTGTGGGACAACATGGGGGTGCAGTGAGCACCCGTGTCCGTACGGCTCTGATCTCCACGGCCGGGCACTGCCGCGTGGGCTGCGGGTTCTGCTTCCGGGCCGACCGCGCCCACGGCTTCCTCGACACCGCGACCTACACCCGTGCCCTGTCGCGGCTGAGAGAGGCGGGCGTGGAGGGGGTGTGCCTGACCGGCGGTGAGCCGACCCATCACCCGCACGTGCGTCAGCTCGTTCGGCTGGCCCATCAGTTCGGGATGTCGGCGTCCATGGTGACCTCGGCGCGCACCGAGGCTGAGGTCGCCACCCTCTCCGAAGTAGGGCACCTGCTGGTCAACGTGACCGTCTCTGCCGACTCGCATCGCGCGATGCTTTTGGGACGTACCACCCGCACCGCAGCGTCGGGCATCGCCACGTTGCGCGCCATCAGCACCGAGACCAAGATCCTGCACGTCACCTGCTGGAGCCTGACCCACGATGAATGCCGGGACTTGGCCGACCTCGTCGCCGAGGCGGGGGTGGTGGTCCAATTCAGTCCGGTCGTCCTCGACGAGCGCATCCTGCGCCGCAACGGGAGGTCGGTCCAGGACTACCTGGTGCAGCAGCGTCTGGACGCTGATCTGCTGGGCCGGTACTTCGAACTGTCCGATCGGTACCGGGCCTACCTCGGTGAGCTGCGGGCCATGCAGTTCCCCGCGGCCGGCGGTGCGCCGTGGTCGTGCCGCTCGACGACAGCGTACGTCTCCGCGGACGGCCACATCCGGCGGTGCCCGTACGGCAAGGCGGCAGTCAGCGTCCACGCTCCCCGCTCCGAGATCAGAACGTTCCTGACCGCTCCGGCACAGGACCGGGTGACCCCGGACTGTGCCGCCATCTGCCGCCCTTCCGCCACGTATGACGACCGCAGAGCATCATGCGCCGCGCCGGCATGAGGGCCCGACGCCCCCGACTACTGGGACGGCTTTATGACGATCACGACGCCCGATGACTTCGTCCAGCGATGGCGGCAGCCACCGAACTTCCCCCTGGATGTCGCTTTCGACTACGCCTTCCTGCCCGCCGTCGACATCCTCGACCACGTTCGCAGGGACAAGGAGGTCCGGTTCACGATCCTCGGGGATGACGACTGGCAGGTGCGGATGGATCGCACCGCCGCCTTCCGCACCGCGCCGATCGAGGAGGTCGTCACCTGGACGTTCCGGCTGGTGCACTTCAACCTCAGCCGCTTCTACGACGTACTTCTGCACGGTTTCCAGGAGGAGGTCATGGTCCCCTGGCGCACCCATCTTTCCGCCCGGGGCTTCACCTGGCAGCGCGTGGCACCCATCCTGTTTGTGTCCACCGAGGGCGCTGCTTCGACCTACCACAACGACAACTCGCATGGGTTCGTCTGGCAGGTCCACGGCATCAAGACCTTCCACAGCTACCTCGATCCCGGCGAATACCTGTCGGCGGACGAGGCCATCATGGGCGAGACCACGGGCGAAGACCCGCCCGAGCACGACGAGGCCGACCGCCAGTCCGTCACGATGCAGCCCGGCGACCAGCTCTGGAGCCACGCGCTGACGCCGCACTGGGTCACCACCGAGTCGCCAATCGCCATGAGCGTCACCCTCTCCCACGGCGGCCTGTCCCATCAGGGCCGCTTCTCCGATCGGGAGTTGGCGCTGCGGGCGTACTGGGACAAGAACCCCGCCGAGGCGTGGACGCACGACCTGCGCAATGTCCGCTACTGAGACCGCGTCCCGCAACACGGAGCGCCGGCCTGTGTCGTGGGACGCGGTCCGAGGTAGTTACGGGGTGAGTCGGTTCGGCCCGCGGAAGAGGAAGGTCGCCTCGCGGATGGAATCCAGGCCGAGCATCACCATCAGTACCCGCCCCAGCCCCATGCCGAGACCGCCGTGCGGCGGGCACCCGTACCGGAACGCGTTCAAGTAGTCCTGCAACGGTTCGGGGCTCATCCCCTTCTCGGCGGCCTGCTTGAGCAGCACGTCGTACCGGTGCTCACGCTGGGCGCCGGTAGTGATCTCCAGCCCCTTCCACAGCAGGTCGAAGCTCAGGGTCACGCTCGGGTCGTCGGCCGGCCGCATGTGGTAGAAGGGCCGGATGCTCACCGGGTAGTGCGTGATGAACGCGAACTCGTGCCCGGTGGCCTCCTTGATGTGAGCCGAGATGCCCCGCTCGCCCTCGGGGTCCAGGTCCTCTTTGGCTCCCTCGGGGTCCCAGCCGTCCTTGCGCAGGATCTCGTGCGCCTCGGCCATGGTGAGCCGGGGGAACGGCGTAGTGGGTACGGTCAGCTCCATGCCGAAGCGCTCGGCGATCGCCTCGCCGTGCGCGTCGACGACCTTGGCGATCGCGTAGGCGAGCATCTGCTCCTCGAACGCCATCACGTCCTCGACGCCGTCGATCCAGGCCAGCTCTACGTCGACGCCGGTGAACTCGGTCGCGTGCCGGGAGGTGAACGAGGACTCGGCGCGGAAGACGGGACCGATCTCGAAGACCTTCTCGATCCCGGCAGAGATCGCCATCTGCTTGTAGAACTGTGGCGACTGCGCCAGGTAGGCAACGCGGTCGAAGTAGCCGAGCTTGAAGACCTCCGCTCCGGATTCCGAGGCGGTGCCCATGAGCTTGGGCGTGTGCATCTCCGTGGCACCCTGCGCGTAGGCGTATTCGCGCATCCCCTGCTCCAGGGTGGTCTGCGCGGCGAACATGAGCTGGGCGGCGGGGCGGCGGCGTACGTCGAGGAAGCGCCAGTCCAGTCGCTGTTCCAGGCCGGTGTGTTCGTCGATGGGCAGCGACGTGGCCGCCCGGTTCAACACCTCGACCGACTCGGGCACGATCTCCAGGCCGCCGAGTTTCACCTGGGCGGCGTCGACGACGCGGCCGGTGATACGGACAGCAGATTCTGGGGTGAGAGTTTCGAGCTGGGCTTCCAGGGCTTCGCCGTCGCGCTTGTGGGTCACCTGCGCCATGCCGGTGCTGTCCCGCACGATGACGAACTGCATCTTTCTCTGCAGACGGAGGGTGTTCACCCACCCGCAGACGGAAACGGTGCGGCCGACGTGTTCTCGCAGGTCGGAGACGTGTACGCGGCTGTGGATCATTCGGTCCTCCGAAGGACGTCGTCATGATCCCTTGGGAGTGCGGGCGAGAAGGGTAACTCGCGGTACCACCGCACTTTCGCCGCCACTGGGTGGCGGCCTCGTTCAGACCCGGTGACGGGGGCCAGCCGGCGGGGCATTGGACCATCAGGCGAGGTCGTTCCTCCCCGCGCTCAGGAGGGTCTTCACCTCGGGGCGCAAGACCGCCTTTCCAGCTTCCGGCGGCTCTCTCGGCTCGCGTGATCCGCGGCTACTCGTCTCCGTCAACGCGTTGTCTGAAGGATACGAACACCGCGGCTGCGGTCGCAATCAAGCGAGACCGGGGTCTGCCGGTCGTTCTAAGATGGCGAGCGCCTCGGCCGTCGGAGACTCGCTTGGCCGCCTGTCTCGGACGGCCGAGCGCTCTCTTCGCCGTACGCGGCCACGGCGAAAACCGGCGGAAGGGCGGACCGCCGGTTCGCTACGATGGCGGCGTTTTGTGGCCCCAATCCGTCGCCGCGTGTGACGCCATTCGCGGACGAGTGATCGCGGCGGATGCATCTTGCCGACCTGGGCCCGCCCTCTGCACCGCCGATGGCGCCGTACGTACGAATTGGAGCATCCGAGGATGGCTCGACACCTGGTCACCAGCGCGCTTCCCTACATCAACGGGATCAAGCACCTGGGCAACATGGTCGGGTCGATGCTTCCGGCGGACGTGTACTCGCGATACCTGCGCCAGCGTGGGCACGACGTCCTGTACATCTGTGCCACCGACGAGCACGGCACGCCGGCCGAGCTGGCGGCCAAGGAGGCCGGCCTGTCGGTCGCGGAGTTCTGCGCCCAGGCACACGAGGCGCAGAAGGCTGTCTACGAGGGATTCGAGCTCGCCTTCGACTATTTCGGACGCAGTTCGTCGCAGCAGAACGTCGAGATCACCCAGCACTTCGCACGGAAGCTCAACGAGAACGGGTTCATCGAGGAGCGGGAAGTCCGGCAGGTGTACTCGCCCGTCGACGGCCGCTTCCTGCCGGATCGCTACGTCGAGGGCACCTGCCCGCACTGCGGCTACGACAAGGCCCGCGGCGACCAGTGCGAGAACTGCACCCGCGTCCTTGACCCCACCGATCTGATCGACCCGCACTCGGCGATCAGCGGCTCCACCGAGCTGGAAGTCCGCGAGACCAAGCATCTCTTCCTGCTGCAGTCCAAGCTGCAACACGAGGTCGAGGCATGGATCGACACGGTCGGGGAGGAATGGCCGCAGCTCTCCTCCTCGATCGCCCGCAAGTGGCTGACCGAGGGCCTGCAGGACCGGTCGATCACCCGCGACCTGGACTGGGGGGTGCCGGTGCCGGCCGACACCTGGCCGGAGCTCGCCGCCGACGGCAAGGTCTTCTACGTCTGGTTCGATGCCCCGATCGAGTACATCGGCGCCACCAAGGAGTGGGCGGACGCTGCCGGTGACGGCGAGACTCGCGACTGGAAGTCGTGGTGGTACGAGGCCGACGACACCGTTCGCTACACCCAGTTCATGGCCAAGGACAACGTCCCCTTCCACACTCTGATGTTCCCGGCCACCGAACTCGGGGTGCGCGAGCCGTGGAAGAAGGTCGACTTCGTCAAGGGCTTCAACTGGCTGACCTACTACGGAGGCAAGTTCTCCACCTCGCAGAAGCGCGGCATCTTCACGGACGCGGCGCTGGAGCTCCTGCCCGGCGACTACTGGCGCTACTTCCTCATCGCCAACGCCCCGGAGTCCGACGACTCCTCCTTCACCTGGGAGCACTTCGCCGCCACAGTCAACAAGGACCTGGCCGACACCCTCGGCAACTTCGTCAACCGGGTGCTGTCCTTCTCCCGCAAGCGGTTCGGCGACGAGGTACCAGCCGGCCACGCGGCCGGCGAGGCGGAGGCGAAGCTCGGCGAGGACATCGCCCGACTCCTCTCCGAGTACGAGGAACACATGGAGGCCATGCAGTTCCGCAAGGCCGCCGCCGCGCTGCGGGCCCTGTGGTCCGCGGGCAACTCCTACCTGGAGGAGAAAGCCCCCTGGCTGGAGATCAAGACCGACCAGGACGCCGCCGCTCTGACACTGCGCACCGCAATGAACCTGATCCACCTGTACGCGGTCGTCTCCGAGCCGTTCATTCCGGCTGCTGCCGCCGCCATGCGTGGAGCCTTCGCGCTGAACGACGACACGACGAACTGGGTAACGGCTGAGCAGGCCAAGGCTCTGGACACCGTCCCGGCTGGGACTGGGTTCACGGTCCCCCCAGTGCTCTTCGCAAAGATCCCTGCGGAGGACCTGGAGAGCTACCGCGAGCGCTTCGGCGCTGCCGAGGCCGCTTGACGGCACCGCTTCGGGGCGTACTGCTCCGGCCGTCACCGGGTGATCCCGCTGCCGAGGGCGCGGGCAGGTGTGCGGGCGTCACGTTCATCAGCGGATTCGCCGGGTTCTGTCAACCGGTTCGATGTCGGTGGCGATGAGCTTGCCGTCGCGGATGACGAAGCCTCTTGGGCAGGTCGTACCGGGCCTCACACAGGCGGGGGGCCTGCTCAGCGAGGAGTTCCACAGACTCGACCACGTAGCGGCCGGCGGGGGCTGCCGAGTCGTCGAGCCCGGCTGCGACTCCGGCGAACGTGGTCTGTCAGGGCTTGCGTGCGACGCCGCAGTACGCGGCGACCTCCGCAGGCTGTCCGCCGAACGCGGTGACGTCGGGGCGCCAGCGGGAGGTGGAGATCACGCCAGGCTCCAGCAGCTCCAGGCCGTCCAAGTAGCCGGCGATCTGCTCGGGGCTGCGGTTGTAGTAGCGGTCCCCGGAGGTCTCCCGGTTGTGCCGGTCCGTGGCCGCCACTCGGTCAGGGTCGGTGGTGGTCCCGTCGTTGACCACCAGGTAACTGCCGGACGGCACCGCCGCGACGAGCCGACGGACGATGGAGCGTGCCTCTTCGTAGTCGGCTACGTTCCCCATGATGCCCAGCATGATCAGCGCCACCGGCTGCTCGAAGTCCAGCGTCTTGGCGGCCTCGGCCAGGATCCGGTCCGGGTCGTGTACGTCGGCGTCGACGTAGGCGCAGGCACCCTCGTTGCTGGAGGCGAGCAGCGCCTGGGCATGCACCAGCACAAGGGGGTCGTTGTCCACGTAGACGATTTTCGCAGTGGGCGCGATGCGCTGGGCGACCTCATGGGTGTTGTCCATGGTCGGCAATCCAGTGCCTACGTCGAGGAACTGCCGGACGCCAGCCTCGCCAGCCAGATAGCGCACGACACGCCCGAGGAAGGCACGGGACTGGCGGGCCACATCCTCCACCCCGGGGAACATCTCCTTGATCTTGTCCCCGGCCTGGCGGTCGGCCTCGTAATGATCCTTGCCGCCGACCCAGTAGTTCCACATGCGGGCGGAGTGCGGAACGGTCGGGTTGAGGAGAGCTTTCAGTTCGCTGTCGTACCCCACGAGGGCCGTCCTTGGTTTGTGCGCGGTGGATGTCAACACACAACCTAGCCGCGGCAGTTGACCTCGCACACTCCAGTCGGCACGAGAGTAACGCCGGACGGGGCGACGGACGTCAGCGTTGCCGCCGGGGAGGATCCTGGTTGAGGCGGGGTACCTCGGTGTGACGACTACCTGCTGTCAGCATCTTCTGTCGTTCAGTGCGGTATCGGGCGGTCGTATGGGGCTCGGTGGCTTCGGCCTGCCGAGACTGCTTGCCTTTGGTGTTGTGCAGGCGCCAGACAAGGACTTCGGCGATGGAGTTGGCGGTGTCGAGTTCGCGGTTGGCAACGGCCTTGTTCAGAACATCGGCTGGACGGTGACCATTGGACTCGGCCTCGTGGAGGGTGGCGGCAAGGGCTGGCCAGGCGGGGTCGGTGAGGATCTGCTCGGCGTGCTCTGGGAGAGCCCCGCGGACGAGGGTGGCGTAGCGGTCGATGGCCTCGGGCGCGGGGGCGTGCTGGGCGAGGTTGTTCAGGGCTGGGGTGGCGGTGTGGCGGTAGGCGGCGCGGAGATGGGGTAGGGCGGCTCGGGCTGCGGCGGCTTGCTGGGTGTGGCGTTGGGCGCGGTGCCAGTGGGCGGCGGCGATGGTGAGGAGGGTGAGGGTGAGGAGCAGGTCGAGGGCGGGGGCGTCGGGGATGGGTTGGCCGGCGGTGCGCAGGAGGCGTTTGGCGGAGGTGCGGAGTTCGGCGGCCTGGGCGTAGTCGGAGCGGATGCGGGAGCGGGTGGCGCGTTCGAAGGTCTGGGCGGCGGTGAAGAGTTCGCGGCGGGTGGTGCCGGTGGTGAGGGTGGGCAGGATGTCCAGCAGCTCGCCGGTGGCGGCCAGCTCGGCTTGGGCGGCGGACGGGTTGCCGTCCTGGTGCAGGGTGCGGTGGGCGTTGCTGAGCGCTGTGGTTGTGTGGCGCCAGTGGTCGGCGGGGTGGGCTCGGCGGGTGGTGGGGGTGCCGGGGGACTGTCCGGTGAGGCGGGCGCGGATCTTCGGCAGGGACAGGTCGGGGGCGAGCTTCCCGCTGGCGAACCAGATCGGCTGCCCGGCGGCGTTGGTATCTCCGGCGAGGGCCACCTTGTAGCCGAGGGCGTCCCCCGAGGGCGCAATGCGCTTGTCGACGAGGACGTCGGCCCCGGCAAGCAGAGCGAAGAAGTGGTCTTCGTTGGTGGCGTGGGCGGCGGCCGTGCGGACGGTGGCCCGGAGCTTCTCCCGCGGGGTGACGCGGCTGCTGGTGCGGCGGGTGGCCTTCTCCGTTTCGGCGCGGGTGGGGCGTTTGGCGGCGGTGCGGTCGCCGCGGTCGTAGGCGCGTAGCCCCCACTCGGTTTCGATCTTCGCCAGTTCGGTGTCGGCGCGGTGGTAGTCGTTCCAGTGGCGGGGGCGGCGCAGGTCTCCGCGCATCTTGGTGGCGACGATGTGGATGTGGTCCGGTGCGTGGCGGGCAGCGATCCAGCGGCAGCCGTCCGGGTCTCCGGCCGGCGCGATGCCGGTGGCGTGCACGATGCGGCGGGCGACCTGGGCCCATTGCTCGTCGGTGAGGATCGGGTCTTCGGGTGCGGCCCGGATCGCGCAGTGCCACACGTGGCCCTTCTCGGCGCGGTCGCCGGCCTGTTTCACCCGAAGGTCGAGCGCCTGGACCAGTTGCGCGAGGGCCTGCTTGGGGTTGTCGGTGCGGCCGGGGTCGGGGACCAGCTCGTCCCAGGCGGCCACCAGGTGCGGGTCGGTGTGGTCGTGGCCGCGGCCGGTCTTGTACAGGTAGGTGATCGTGTTGCGGGTGCTGTGGCCCGGCTTCATGATCTTCGCGATCACCGGCGTGCCCGATTCGTGGCGGCTTGGTCGGCTGAGGAGTCCACGGTCTCCAGGACTGTCCGGGTGAGGGTGATCGCCTTCTCGGCGGCGGCCAGCACGGTCACGTCCATGGGGTGGGTGGGGCCGTGGGAGTTCAGGCGTTTGGCGATTTGGTTGACGTTGTTGCCGATGCGGGCGATCTCGGTGCGTAGCGCGGCGAGTTCGTCGATCAGGTCGTCGGTGGCATTGCGTTGGTCGACGAGCGGGATGGTGTGGTCGACCGCGGCCATGGTGGCGTCCGCCATCAGATGGGCGACCGCGATGTTCAGCTCCCTGGCTCGCGTCTTGATCTGGGTTTCCTCGGCGTGGCTGAAGCGGACCGTCAGGCGTCGGGTGCGCTGGCGCTTGTCGCGGCGTCGTCGGCGGGCGGCGCGGTGCACGGCGGCGGCGATGGCGGCGCGGATCGGCAGCGGCTCGGCGGACTCGCTGACCGTCCCGCTCTGGTCCGGCTCCCCCTGGAGCCGGGCCTGTGTCTCCGCCACCCCCGGGGCGGAGACACCCCCGCCTGGGCCGGCCTTGGACGGTCCAGGGGGATACCTTGCTGGCCGGTGGTCGCCCAGGTGGGAGGCTTGCTGAGGGCTCCGGGGCGATGGCGGATCTGCTGCCGGTTCGGGCCCGAAGGTCTCGCGGCCGGGCTTGGGATCAGGCATGAGGTCTGCGCTCCTCGGGGATGCCGGATGGACGAGGGCGAGAAGGGGGGTGTCGGTGGCGACGTGTGCTGTCAGATCCGCTGCCCTGTGCGTGGTACGGGGACCAGCGGTGGCTGCGTCGTGATCTCTCACGTGCTGGTCGCAACGGCTCCCGTCGACCCTGGCCGGTTCGGCGAGGGCTAACCGGGGCGGGCGGATGTCAACCGACGAGGTGGTCGGAAAGGGTGTCGGCTTCGGCACGTACGACCTTCATGATCTCGGTGAGGCGTTCGCCACCGAGGGGCAGCCCTTCATCGCGGATAGCGGTTTCGACCACCGAGCGGGAGACCTTGCCCTGGCTGGCGACTGCGTCGCGGGCGATCTCCAGGAGCCGGTCGAGGTCGGCGCCCGGCGGGCGGCCGGTGCGGCGCTGTCGCGCCTGATCAGAGGCCGGAAGGGCTGGCTGGGCCTGGTGGCCGGTGTCGGCCGCTGTCGGGGCGCCTGTGGTTTCGTTCGCCTGCTCGGAAGGAGCCGGGCGGGTAGAGGGAGTTGCGTTGGGTAGGGCGGGATCGGCCGTGTGCTGTGCGGAAGTTTCGTTGGGGTGGGCGGTGCGGCTGTGGCGGGCGATGTGGATGTAGAGGTGTACGGCTCCGGCGAGGGCGAGCGGGGCGACGGCGGAGAGCAGCCCCACCGGAAGGTCCCCGAGTTGCAGGCCGCGCTGGCGGGTGGGGAGTTGGTTCAGGCGTACGGCGTGCAGAGCGTTGGCCCAGATGCTGGTGGCCGTGGCGGTGCCGACCAGCGCCCATACGTACAGGCGGGCCCGAGTCGGGGCGGTGCGCAGGATGATCAGCGCGCAGACGCCGATGGCGATGAAGCCGTCGATGAGCAGGGGGAAGAGGTAGGTCAGCGGACCGGCGATGTGGACGGCGACGGCCATCTGGCGCAGGGCGTCGTACGACAGGGCGAAGCCGATGGCGCCGAGGGCGGCCACGCTGAGCCGGATTGCGATGCTGCCGGGCACGGAGTGGGTGGCGGCGGGCTGGGCTTCGGTCATGAGAGCAGGACTCCACTGGAGGGGCGGGCGGCTGGTGCCGCCGAATTGAGGGGCTGAAGAGGGCCATGTGTGGGTGTCGGCCGCGTTCCGTCCCACTCGTCCCACCCGTTGCACGGCTGGTCAGCGTGGTACGAGTGATGGAGGTGGGACGGGTTGACTCGTCCCGGCCACACCACCCGTCCCCGGTGTGAGCTGGGCAGGGACGGGTGGGACGAGTAGCTACGGGTGAAGGGCAGCGGCCAGAAGCGCCGTCTTACCGGCCGCGGGCCCGGCCCGCTGCTCCGGTCGGCTTCGTGGGTGGCGCGGGTGGTCGTGGCAGTGGTGCAGGCGGTGGCGGCGGAGGTTGCTGGATGACGGTGGTCGGCTCGGTGTCGGCCACCGGTTCCCGCGGGGGCTGGGGTGAGGTGGGGGTGTAGCGGTTCCAGGCGTCTTGGAACTGGGCGCGGGTGAAGCCCTTGGCCTGGCTGCCGTCGCGGAAGCGGCGGTTGGCGGAGTGGATGCCGTAGTCCCGTAGCAGCAGTTGCAGTCCGCGCGGGCTCAGCCCGCTCGTGCCGTACTCCGCCCAGGGCGCTTCGGGGTCGGCTTTCAGGGTGCGGAGCAGGGTGGCGGTGGACAGCGCCTCGGGGTCGTCGTGCTGTGCGAAGGCGGCGCGGATGTCGATCAGGATGCGGGTCTTCAGCCCGCCGTCCTCGTCCCGTCCGGCCTCCCGTTCGCACATGGTCTTGCACGCGCTGCGGGCCAGGGTGGGCCACGGTCCGCCTGCCAGGTCGGCCACCGTGACCAGGGGCTCCCAGGTGTCCGCCGCCCGGTCGGTCACCGGCATCGTCGGAGCGTGCGAGGCAGCGTCCTTGCGCTGGGCGCGCATCCAGCGGGCCAGGCGTCCGCGCAACTGGTGCAGGGGCGGGATGTCACGGCTGGAGCGGAAGTCGGAGACCTTCTCGCCCTGCCCGCGGCGGCGCATCCGGATCACCACCGCGCGGTCCATGATGGTGTCGGGCAGGTCGCCGATCCCGGCGAGGGCGGCCATGGCGAAGGTGGCGAACTTCTGCACTCGGTTCTCCCGGCCGCTGGCACGCAGGGTGGGGCGGTTTCGCTGGTGTCCGGCGTTGAGAAGGCCGCGTAGCTCCTCGTTCTTCTCGGCCATCTTCAGCGTGCCGAACAGCGTGTCCGCTTCGTCAACCAGCAAGGTGGGCGGCTCGCGGTCGCCGATGGACCGGAAGATCGCTGCTGGGGAGGCGTTGACCGTGATGACGGGGTCGTGCACCGTCTCGGTGATCACGTCCAGCAGGCGGGACTTGCCGCACCGCTTGGCCGGGCCGACCACCGCGAGCCGGGGCGCGTGCTGCCAGACGGGCTGTAGGTGGGTGGCCGCCACCCACAGGGTGACCGCGGTCAGCGCCTGCTCATCGGGTAGCACCACGAACTTCGCGAGCGCGGACCGTAGGTCGGCCAGCACCCCATCCCCGTTGCGCGCTGGTTCCGCTGCGCCTTCGCGACCGTCTCCTTCGCCGGATGCCGGAGCCTCCGCGGTAGTGGGGCCGTCGGCCTCGGCCGGTTCCCGGTCGTCCGGCTCGTCTGCGTCTTCCAGTCGTTGCGCGTCGCTGGCCGATGACTCAGCCCCGGACGGTTCGGTGGAATCGGTCTGCTGGGCCGCAGCCTGGCGTGCATTAGCCGCTGCTCGCTCGGCCAGCGCCTGGGCCCTCGCATGCTGTCGCTTCTCCTTGCGGGACATGGGCGCCAGGTGAGTCTGCCGGTGGTTGCTGGCCGCAGCCGCATCGAGTAGGTGCCGCCCCTGCCGATCGGCTGCGGGTGGGGATGCACCGGGCGTGGAGGAAGCCCTAGTCTGTGGGTCCATAGACAGTCCTCTCCGGCGAGGGCCGGGCTGCAACCCGACCCTCACCGTGTGGCAGATCGCTTACTGGGCGGTTTCTTGAGGCGTCTTCGGCCCCTGGTGTTGGCGCACCGGGGGCCACCTCGTCTCTGTGGTCAAGCCACGTCGTGATCCGTCGTCTGGGCGTCCAGCCATGCCTCCACCTCCTGCCAGCGGTAGCGCAGGTGGCGGCCGACCTTGGTGGCCTTCGGGCCGATACCGCGGTGGTTCCAGGAGTAGAGGGTGCCGAGCGGGATGCCGAGGTAGGCGGACAGCTCCTCCGGGGAGGCCAGCGGGCTGCGCTCGGAGCTGGACGAGGCGGTACGGGATGTCGCGTCGGTGGACCGGGCTGTACGGGATGAACGCATCCAACACTCTCCATCATGACTAGGCGACGCCGCGGGGCACGAACAGTGCCACACGATCGGGGACACATCCAGCGGCATTGTCGCGGAAACCATGTAACACCTCCAAACGACGCCGACTGGTGTAGGCAACTCTTCAAATGATCTGGAGAAACGCCGGTTTGGCTAACCGGCGATCGTCGTCTATGTTGCCCCGGCTCCGCCGCCCGCCGTGGCCCCGCCGCGCTGCCGAAGAGGGGAGCCAACACTTGCCCAAGCGCCATGCACTAGGTCAACATCGCGGTCATGGCAACCCGCCCCGTGGAGATCGGCCCTACCGGCCGTCAGACCGCCACCAACATCGAACGCATCCGCACCCTCCTCGGCCTCTCCCAGCGCGAACTCGCCGAGCGCCTGACCGACTTGGGCCGCCCCATCCCCTCAACCGCGCTGAGCAAGATCGAGCGTGGGGACCGCCGCTGCGACGTCGACGACCTGGTCGCCCTTGCCGTCGCGCTCGGCGTCTCCCCCGCCACCTTGCTGCTGCCCCCGGTCGCCGACAGGACAGCCACCAGCGTCACGGGCGCCGGCGAGGTCACCTCCGCGGATGCCTGGGACTGGGCCGACGGCGTCCGCCCCCTGCTCCCGCCCGGGAACGACGGCGCGCTCGACCACGCCGTCCGCACCCGGCCCGAAGGCCGGCGCACCGACCACCTCGTCGCGAAGGGAGGTGATGCGTCAGTCCCGAAGCCACTCGGCCGTCTGACCAAGACCGAACTCATCCAACTGCTGGACGACCTCAAGGAGGTCCTTCTCGATGGCTGACGTCTACGACCGCTGGCACAAATCCCACCCGAAGCGGGAGGACGAGGAGTGCGGTGAGCACAGGAGCCGCACCCGGCGCCTCGTCCCCACCAAGGACCACGGCAGAGGCAAGCGCTGGCAGGTCCGCTATCGCGACCTGAACCGCCACCAGCGCAAGGAGAACTTCGAGATCAAGGCCAGGGCCGAAGCCCGCGCGGCCTCGGTCGAGACCGAGTTGCAGCGCGGGACCTTCGTGGACCCGAACGCCGGGAAGGTCACCCTCGCCACGTACGCGGAGCAGTGGCTCCAGGCGGCGACCGCGGGGATGGGCACAGTCGACCTGTACGAGGGCGTGGTGCGCAACCACATCAAGCCGCACCTCGGAGGGCGCCAGTTGCGATCGATATCGCAGCCGTCGCTGATCCAGGGGTGGCTGAAGAAGCTCCAGGACGCGGACCTGGAAGCGTCCACGATCAGTTGGGTGCACTCCATCCTGACGGCGATCCTCGACTCCGCGGTCGAGGACGGGCTGATCGTCAAAAACCCGTGCAAGGCCAGCACGGTCAAGCTGCCCAAGCGCCCCAAGAAGAAGATCGTCCCGTGGACCGTGGAGCGCGTGCACTCCGTCATCGCCGGCCTGCCCGCGCGTTTCCAGGCGGGCGGCAAGCTGACCTTCGGCTGCGGGCTGCGACAGGGCGAGGTCTTCGGCATCGCGGTGGAAGACATCGACTTCAAGCGCCGGCTGCTGCACGTGAGCCGACAGGTCAAGCTGGTCCGGTCGAGCATGGTCTTCGCGCTGCCCAAGGGAGAGCGGCTGCGCTCGATCCCGCTGCCGGATGAACTGGCCATGATGCTGAAGGAGCACATCAAGGAGTTCCCGCCGAAGCGGGTCGCCCTGCCGTGGCGCGTCCCGGACGGCGAGGAACGTACGCACCGGCTGCTCTTCACCACGGACGAGGGCAAGGCGTACCACCGCAGCGTCTTCAACCAGTACGACTGGAAGGCTGCCCTCGCCACCGCCGGCGTCATACCGCCGCGGGAGAAAGGCTCACCGCGCTACGCCGCGGCGCCGGACGACGGCATGCACGCCCTCCGGCACGCCTACGCTTCGGTACTCCTCGACGCCGGGGAGAGCATCAAGGCCCTGTCCGAGTACCTCGGGCACTCCGATCCCGGCTTCACCCTCCGGACGTACACCCACCTCATGCCGCAGAGCGAGGCCCGCACCCGCCAGGCCATCGACGCGGCGTTCGTCCCGCCGCCTGCCGAGGGCACATCGGATCAGGGCCGCGCGCAGGTGTGCCCTCACTGTGCCCTGGCTGCTTGATTCACAGTCGTTGACGATGGCCCGTAGCCCCGGAAGTACGAGAAAAGCAGCAGGTCAAGCCGATATTTCGACGGTTACGCCGCCTGGAGCGGGGCGTCTTCGCGCCATTTGAGGATCTTGTCGAAGCTCACCACCGCGCCGCGGCCCGGGCGGTCGCGGATGTCGAGGTGGTCGCTGAGCTCCGCGATCAGGAACAGGCCCCGGCCGCCCTCCGCGCCGATGTCGGTCAGGGGCGGGGAAGTGGCCGGGCGGCTGGGGGGTACGGGCAGGGGGTGGGTGGCGAAGCCGGGGCCGGAGTCGATGACCTCGATGTGGCAGCGGTCACCGTCGAAGCAGGCGGTGACGCGGTAGTCCTCGCCGGCCTCGGGGCCGCCGTGTTCGACGGCGTTGGCGCAGGCTTCGGTGAGGGCGAGGGAGAGGTCGAAGGCGACGTCCGGGTCGACCCCGGCCGTCTCCATGGCGCCGACCAGCAGGCGGCGGGCGAGCGGGACGCTGGCCGCCTCCCGGCGCAGTCGAAGGGACCACCACATGCTCATGCGTTCAGCCTCCTGGCCGCCACCCCGACATACGGTACGTATAACCTTTGTGTCGGCACCGTAAGCACGCGAGTTGCGTGAGAACCCTCATTCGGCGGAGGGGTTTCTTCCGCCTTTCGGGGTGGGAAATGACATGGCCCGGCCGGCCGATCGGCGCCCCGGACGGGACCGTACGGCCGTGCGGTGGGATGATGGCGCCTGCCATGGCTGCCCCGTCCGCTCCCGCCTCCGCGGAGCTGCGCCTTCTGCGGGCCGCGGTGTTCACCGCGGTCTGCGTCGTGCTGTCCGCCGGGGGGCACGTGCTGGCGTCGGACGAGACGGTGCCGCTGTGGACGATCGGGGTCGCCGCGGCGCTGGTGTTCGCGGTGGCCGTGCCGCTGGCCGGGCGGGAGCGGTCGCTGCCCGGGATCGCGGCGCTGCTGGCGGTGGGGCAGATCGGGCTGCACGGGCTCTTCGGGCTCGGGCAGCACTCCGCCGGCGCAGCGGCTGCGGGAGGCCACGGCGGTGCGCACGCGGGCGGTGAGGGCGGCGGTGTCGTCGGCCTCGCCCGGCGGATGCTCTGCAACGACCACCTGATGAACCTCACCGAGGGCCGCGCCCGCCAGATCGTCACCGACGCCGGGATCGACCCGGACGCCGTCATCGGCGGTACGGGGGCCGCCGCGGGTGCGGACGCCGCGCACGGCGGCGGGATCGGCGACGGCCTCGGCGCCGCGCTCGGGCTGTCCACGTACTCCCTGCCGATGGTCCTCGGCCACCTTCTCGCCGCCCTCGCCGGCGGCTGGCTGCTGCGCCGCGGTGACGCGGCCGTGACGACGCTGCTGCGCCTCGCCACCGGCGCCGGCCTCGCCCCGCTGCGCGCCGCCGTGCGGTACGTGCGGGCCCTCGACGCCGGGTTCGACGGCGCGGGGCTGCCGGCCCTGCGGCCCGGGGCGGCGACCGCGTACGACGAGCGGAGCGCCCGTACCGTACGCGAGCTGCAGCACACCGTCGTACGCCGCGGGCCCCCGGCCTTCGCCCTCGCGGCCTGACGCGACGGCACCCCTCCGGCTTACGGCTCACGCACGGCGTGCGCCCGGCTTCGGGTGAGCGGGTGGTCGCGCCGCTGCCGCACGCGCGCCCAACCCCTCTTCCATCCACACCCACCGGAGTGTGTCACTCATGAAGTCATCCCGTATGCGGCTGATGTCCGTCAGCGTCGCCGTCGCCGCCGGCTCCGTCCTGCTGCTCGCCGGCCCGGCCGCCGCGCACGTCAGCATCGACCCGGGCGAGGCCGAGCAGGGCGGGTACGCCACCGTCAGCTTCAAGGTGCCCAACGAGCGCGACGACGCCTCGACGGTCAAGCTGGAGGTCACCCTGCCGACCGACCACCCGCTGACGTCCGTCATGCCCCAGCCCGTGCCCGGCTGGGACGTGAAGGTGGACAAGGCCAAGCTCGACACCCCGATCGACTCGCACGGCGAGAAGATCACCGAGGCGGCCAGCAAGGTCACGTGGTCCGGCGGGGAGATCGAGCCGGGGACGTTCCAGCAGTTCCCGGTCTCGATGGGCGCCCTGCCCGAGGACGCCGATCAACTGGTGTTCAAGTCGGTTCAGACGTACGACAGCGGTGAGGTCGTCCGCTGGATCGAGATCCCCGAGGAGGGTGCGGAGGAGCCGGAGAGCCCGGCGCCCGTGCTGGCCCTGACTCCCCCTGAGGACGCCGCGGAGGACGCCGCAGAGGCGGAGGATGCCGGGAACGGCGACGACGCCGACGCCGAAGAAACCGCGGCCGACACCGACGACGACGAGGGCTCCTCCGACACCACCGCCCGGGTCCTGGGCATCGCCGGCATCGTGCTCGGCGCCGGCGGCGTCGCGTTCGGCGCGCTGGCGCGGCGGCGCGGCACGAGCGGTTCGTCCGCGGCGCAGTAGGCACGGCAGCACCACTGGGCACGTACACACAAGCGGTGGCCCGGCCGGCAGCACCGGGCGGGCCACCCGACCCCTCAAGGGAACACAGCATGCGCACAACCCGTAAGACCACCGGCTACGCCGCCGCGGCCCTCGCCGCCGCGGCGGCCCTCACCCTCACCGCCTGCGGCTCCGACTCCGGCGACGACGGCGACGGCGCCAAGCCGGCCGTCGAGGTCTCCGGCGGCAGCACTGAACCGGGCGTCGTCCTCGACGTCCCCAAGGAGAAGCCCGCCCTCGTCCTGACCGACACCGAGGGCAAGCAGTACGACTTCGTCGCGGAGACGGCGGGCAAGCCCACCCTGCTGTTCTTCGGCTACACCAACTGCCCCGACGTCTGCCCCACCACGATGGGCGACATCGCCATCGCCAAGCAGCAGCTGTCCCGCGCCGACCAGGAGAAGCTCCAGGTCGTCATGGTCAGCACCGACCCCGAGCGCGACACGCCGCGCCGGCTGGGCTCCTGGCTCGACGCCCAGGACAAGGACTTCATCGGCCTCACGGGCGACATCGACGCGGTCACGGAAGCCGCGCGGAGCGTCGGCGTGCACGTGGAGAAGCCGGTGAAGGAGAAGGACGGCAGCATCACCGTCAGCCATGGCGCGTCGGTGCTGGCGTTCTCGCCGAAGGACGACAAGGGGCACGTGGTGTACGTGGGCGGGGTGACGGCCGACGAGTACGCGAAGGACCTGCCGAAGCTGATCAAGGGGCAGAACCCGTGAGGCGTGCGCGGCGGGCCGCAGTAGTTACTGCGGCAGTTCTGTCCTTCGCCCTCGGCCTGACTGTCCTGAGCGCGTGTTCCGGCGGCGACTCCGGTACGGGGACGAGGGCGGAGTCCGGTTCCCGTGACGGCTCCCGCGGCTCCGGTGACGGCCCCCGGCTGCGCGCCGAGGGCGGCTTCGTACCGCAGCCGGTGATGAAGGACCTCGCGGCCGGCTATGTGACCGTCCGCAACGACGGCGCGGCCGACGACCGGCTCACCGCCGTCAGCACCGACCTCGCCGACGACGTCACCATGCACGCCACAGAGGGTGAGCAGATGCGCGCCGTCGACGGCTTCGACGTCCCCGCGGGCAGCGAGCTGACCCTCGCCCGCGGCGGAAACCATCTGATGCTCGAGAAGCTGGAGCGCAAGCCGGAGGTCGGCGAGAAGGTGACCCTCGTGCTGCACTTCGCCCAGTCGGAGCCGATCGAGATCGAGGTGCCGGTGCAGCCGACGACGTACCGCCCCGTGGAGTGAGAGGCGTGCCATGACCCCGACCGGACAACTCCCCCGAGCCCGCCGCGCACCAATCCGCCGGCGCTCGATGCACCGCAGGCGCGCACTCGGGGCGTTGTGCGCCGCCGTCGCCGCCGTGCTGTGCGTCCTCGTGCCCGGCGCCACCCCGGCCGCGGCGCACGCCGCGCTCACCGGCACCGACCCCGCCGAGGGCTCGGTCGTCCAGGAGGCGCCGCGGGCGGTCTCGCTCGACTTCTCCGAGACCGTGCAGTTGAGCGACGACTCCATCCGCGTCCTCGACCCCGACGGCAACGACGTCACCAAGGGCGGCGCCGGCCACCTCGACGGCGACACCAAGACGGCGACGGCCGCGCTGCGCCCCGGGCTGCCGGACGGCACGTTCACCGTGGTCTGGAAGACCGTGTCCGCCGACAGCCACCCGATCTCCGGCGCGTTCACGTTCTCCGTGGGCAAGCCGTCGAAGACGACGGTGGTGGTGTCCGAGGCGGGCGAGGACAACGGCGGCGCCAAGACGCTGTACGACACCGGGCGCTACGTGGCGTACGCGGGGTTCGTGCTGCTCGTCGGCGGTGCCGTGTTCGCGGGCGTGTGCGGCGGGCGGGGCCGGGTCGTGCGCCGGGTGGCGAGCGGGGGGTGGGCGCTGCTGTTTGCCGCCACCGTGGCGCTGCTGCTGCTGCGCGGGCCGTACACGGGCGCGGACTTCGGGCTCGACTCGGTGCGCGACGTGCTGGAGACCCGGCCGGGCACGGCGCTGCTGTCGCGGCTGCTGCTGCTGGGCGCGGCGGCGGTGGTGCTGGCGGTGCTGTTCGGGGTGTACGGGCGGGAGAGCGGGAAGGCGGGCGCGGGCGCCGGTGCTGGCGCCGGTGCTGGTGCCGGTGCTGGTGTCGGTGCTGGTGTCGGTGCTGGTGTCGGTGCCGGTGAGGGGGCGGATGCGGGTACGGGCCCGGACGCCGGCTCCGCCGCGGCGGCTGAGCCCGCTGCGGAATCCGCCGCCGAACCCGCCGTCGCGGACGCCGCTGCCGGACCCGCCGCTGCCGGACCCGCCGCCGCGGACGCCGCCGACGACGCCGCGCACAGCCGCGACCTGGCCATCGGCCTCGGGCTCGGCGGCGGCGTGATCGCCGTCGGCCTCGCCGCGACGTGGGGCATGGCCGAGCACGCCTCCACCGGCATCCAGCCGTGGCTGGCGGTGCCGGTCTCGATGGTGCACCTGCTGGCCGTCGCCGTCTGGCTCGGCGGCCTCACCTCGCTGACGCTGAGCCTGCGCCTCGGGCCGCGGGTCCCGTCGTACGTCATACGCCGCTTCTCGCGGATGGCGCTGACGTCGGTGACGGTGCTCGCCGTGACGGGGCTGTATCAGGCGTGGCGCGGGCTGGGCAGTTGGGGCGCGCTGACGGACACGTCGTACGGGCAGTTGCTGCTGGTGAAGGGCGGGCTGGTCGCGGTGCTGGTCGCCGCGGGCTGGACGTCGCGGCGGTGGACACAGCGGCTGGCCGGCTCGGGTCTTGCGGCGAGCGCGGACCCGGCGGAGGAGACGGCGGAGGCGCCGCGCGTCCACGCCGCCGCCACCGCGCGGGCGGGCACGGCCGACGGCTCCGTCTCCAGCTCCGGTTCCGGTTCCGTCTCCGCCTCCGGTTCCAGCTCCGGTTCCGGTTCGGGCTCCGGTTCCGGCGCGGCGTCGGACGGCGCCCGGGTTCCGGCCCAGGGCTCCGGCCCGGGTTCCGGCGCCGGCTCCGGTTCCGGCGCCGGCTCCGTACCGGATGGCGACGCCTCCGGCGACGAGCCCGACCCCGGCCGCGCCGCCCAGCTCGCCCGCCAGCGCGCGGCCGTCGTCGCGACCCGCGCGCGCAAGGAGCGCGACTCCGATCCCGTGCGCCGGGGGCTGCGCCAGTCCGTCCTTGTCGAGACCCTGCTCGCCGTTGTACTGCTGTCCGTCGTCACCCTGCTGACCGGCACCCAGCCGGGCCGGGCCGAGACCGAGCAGGCCGCGGCCGAGGCGGCGCGGCGGCAGCCGGCCGGGCCGGTCACGGTGAAGATCCCGTACGACACGGGCGGGCAGGGCGGCGCCGGGACCGCGGAGATCACCGTCGCCCCCGGCAGGACCGGCGACAACCAACTGCACGTCTACCTCGTGGACGCCAACAACCAGCTCCTCAACGTCCCCGAGGTACGGCTCTCCTTCACCCTGGAGGAGAAGGGCCTCGGCCCGCTCGACGTCGTTCCCGTACCCGTCGAGAACGGGCACTGGGTCGCCAACGGCGTGCAGCTCCCGATGCCCGGGGAGTGGACCCTGCGGTTCACCGTGCGCACCTCACCCATCGACCAGGTGACAGAAAAGAAGAAGTTGACGATCCCGTGAGTTCGACACGTTCCACCCGCACCAACGCACCGGACACCGACACGGCCGCCGGACCCGCCCGGCACCCGGTCTCCCGCCGCCGCCTCGTCGGCGCGGCGGGGGCCGCCGGGGCGGCCGGGCTCCTCGCCGGCGGCGCCTCCGGCGCGGTCGCCGCGGAGGCGCTGCGGGACGCGCCCCCCGCGCCGCTGACGTCGATCGGCGCGACCAGTGTGCCGTTCCACGGCACACACCAGGCGGGCATCACCACACCGCTCCAGGCCGCGGGCCACTTCGCCGCCTTCGACCTGGCCCCGGGCGCCGGGCGCAAGCAGGCCGCGGCGCTGCTCAGGCGCTGGTCGGAAACGGCCCGTGAGCTGAGCGAGGACAGGGCGGCGGCGGACGGCACCGGCAGCGCGCTCGACGCCGGGCCCGCGGCGCTGACCGTGACGTTCGGCTTCGGGCGCACGTTCTTCGACCGCACAGGGCTGGCCGACCGGCGCCCCGCCGGGCTCGCCCCGCTGCCGCCGTTCTCCGCCGACGTGCTGGACGCGCGGCGCAGCGACGGCGACCTGTGGCTGCAGATCGGCGCCGACGACGCGCTCGTGGCGTTCAACGCGCTGCGTACGCTCCAGCGCCGGGCGGGCGACGCGGCGGTGCTGCGCTGGCAGATGAGCGGCTTCAACCGCACCCCCGGCGCCACCGACCAGCCCCGTACGGCACGCAACCTCATGGGGCAGGTCGACGGCACCAACAACCCCCGGCCCGAGGACCAGGACTTCGACACGCACGTCTTCGTCCCCGCCGACGGGGGGTGGCTGGCGGGTGGCTCGTACGCCGTGTTCCGCCGGATCCGGATGCTGCTCGACACCTGGGACCACCTGTCGCTGGAGCGGCAGGAGCGGGTCATCGGCCGCCGCAAGTCCGACGGCGCCCCGCTGTCCGGCGGGCAGGAGGAGACGCCGGTGGACATGAACAAACAACTCCCGGACGGCTCCCTTGCCATCGCGGGGGACGCACACGTGCGGGTGGCGGCGCCGGAGTCGAACGGCGGGGCGACGATGCTGCGCCGCTCGTTCTCGTACCACGACGGCTATCTGGACACCCGGGACGGGCCGGTGCCCGACGCCGGGCTGCTGTTCGTCGCCTGGCAGGCGGATCCGCTGAAGGGCTTCGTGCCGGTGCAGCGCAAGCTGGACCGGGGCGACGGGCTGTCGCGCTTCCTGCGGCACGAGGCGAGCGGGCTGTTCGCGGTGCCGGGCGGGGCGGCGGAGGGCGAGTACGTGGGGCAGCGGCTGCTGGAGGGCTGAGCGGGGTTCGTACGGAGGGGCTCGTACGGGTGGCAGCGCGCGTACGGCAACGGGCGCCGCGTGCTCCGTACGGCACGGGTCCACCCGGTCCGTACGGCATGCGCACCCGGCCCCGCGCCATGATCGTCCGTTCCCCGGACCGCGACCCGCCGCCCCGCGCCCGTAGGTATCGTGGCCGTCTCGCCACCGCCCCCGAGGAGCCGCCCCGATGTCCGCCAGCCGCTTCACCTATCTCGGCCCCGAGGGCACCTTCACCGAGGCCGCGCTGCGCACCCTGCCGGAGGCGGCGACGCGCGAGCTGGTGCCGATGGTCTCGGTGCCGGCGGTGCTGGACTCGGTGCGCAGCGGGGAGGCCGCGGGGGCGCTGGTGCCGATCGAGAACTCCGTGGAGGGCGGCGTGACCGCCACGCTCGACGAGCTGGCACTGGGCGAGCCGCTGATGATTTATCGCGAGGTGCTGCTGCCGATCGCGTTCGCCCTGCTGGTGCGGCCGGGGACGAAGCTGGCGGACATCAAGACCGTCACCGGGCACCCGGTGGCGCAGCCGCAGGTGCGGCGCTGGCTGGCCGGGCATCTGCCGGACGCGGTGTGGGAGTCGTCGGCGTCCAACGCGGACGGTGCGCGGCAGGTGCAGGAGGGGCGGGTGGACGGGGCGTTCGCGGGCGAGTTCGCGGCGTCGGTGTACGGGCTGGAGCCGCTGGTCTCCGACATCCACGACGCGGAGAACGCCGAGACCCGGTTCGTCCTCGTGGGCCGTCCGGCGCGGCCGGCGGCGCCGACGGGCGCGGACAAGACGTCGGTCGTGATCTGGCTCGGCGAGGACCACCCGGGCGCGCTGATGGAGCTGCTGCAGGAGTACGCGGTGCGCGGCGTCAACCTGCTGCGCATCGAGTCGCGGCCGACGGGTGAGGGCATCGGGCGGTACTGCTTCTCGGTGGACTGCGAGGGGCACATCACCGACCGCCGGGTGGGCGAGGCGCTGACGGGGCTGAAGCGGACCTGTCCGCGGGTCCGGTTCCTCGGCTCGTACCCGCGCGCGGGGCTGTCGCCCGCGGATGTGGGGCCGCTGCGGCTGGGGACGTCGGACACGGCCTTCGCGGAGGCGTCGGACTGGCTGACGCGGTGCCTGGACGGCCGCGCCTGACCTGGGGTCTGTGCACAGTTCGGGAAAGTTATCCACAGGTTGCCGGAGCCAACTGTGTATAACTTCGATGCCCAAACGGGCAATATCGACAAGTCTGCCTAGTGACCGATTTCCGGCGTCCAACTGCTCAGATGGTTACTCGTCACGGCAATTCCCTTGATCCACTCTAAGGCGGTAGGCAATTCCGCTCCAAAGGGTGTGTAGCCGGGGGACTATCGGGGAATTCCTGCGCCAGCACCGGCCGTACGGAACGATCTTCCCCGGCTTCCACAGGCGGACCACCCGACCTGTGGATAACTTTGGGGATCCGCACCCACCTGTGGAAAAGAAGTCCGCAACTCCCCCGCACCCCAAGGACTTACGTCGCCCTTTTGTCCAAATTGATCCATCTCGCACCTTTTCTCCACTCAAGGGGAAGCGGCTCGGCGAAACCGGCTATTCGCCACAAAACGCGGAGAAATCCACAGGGGTGGAAATCGGCTGCGAGCCGGTCCGCGCACCCCGGTAACCTGGCGTGCGTGATTGACCTTCGCCTGCTCCGTGAGGACCCCGACCGAGTGCGCGCGTCGCAGCGCGCCCGTGGAGAGGACGTCGCCCTCGTCGACGCGCTGCTCTCCGCCGACGAGCGGCGCAGGTCGTCCAGTACGCGCTTCGACGAGCTGCGGGCCGAGCAGAAGCAGCTCGGCAAGCTGATCCCGCGCGCGCAGGGCGAGGAGAAGCAGGAGCTGCTGCGGCGCACCGGGGAGCTGTCCGCCGCCGTCAAGGCCGCGGACGCCGAGCAGGACGAGGCCGCCGCCGAGACGCAGCGCCTGCTGCTGCGCCTGGGGAACGTGGTGCATCCCGCCGTGCCCGTCGGCGGCGAGGACGACTTCGCGCTGCTGGAGACCGTCGGCACCCCGCGCGACTTCGCCGCCGAGGGCTTCGTACCGCGCGACCACCTGGAGCTCGGCCGCATCCTCGGCGCCATCGACGTCGAGCGCGCCGCGAAGGTCTCCGGCTCGCGGTTCTACTACCTGACGGGCGTCGGCGCGCTCCTGGAGCTGGCGCTGGTCAACGCCGCGATCGCGCAGGCCACCGCCGCCGGCTTCACCCCGATGCTCACGCCCGCGCTGGTCAAGCCGCGCGCCATGGAGGGCACGGGCTTCCTCGGCCAGGCCGCCGAGGACGTGTACTACCTGGAGCGCGACGACTTCTACCTCGTCGGCACCTCGGAGGTCACGCTCGCGGCGTACCACATGGACGAGATCATCGAGGCCGACCGGCTCCCCCTGCGCTACGCCGGGTTCTCGCCCTGCTTCCGGCGCGAGGCGGGCTCGCACGGCAAGGACACCCGCGGCATCATCCGGGTGCACCAGTTCGACAAGGTCGAGATGTTCTCGTACGTGGACCCCGAGGACGCGGAGGCGGAGCACGCGCGGCTGCTGGAGTGGGAGAAGCAGTGGCTGTCGTCGCTCGGCCTGGCGTACCGCGTGATCGACGTGGCGTCGGGCGACCTGGGCGCGTCCGCGTCGCGGAAGTACGACTGCGAGGCGTGGATCCCGACGCAGGGCAAGTACCGGGAGCTGACCTCCACGTCGAACTGCGGGGAGTTCCAGGCGCGGCGGCTGTCGGTGCGGATGCGCGACGTGCAGGGCCAGAAGAAGACGACGCGCCCGCTGGCGACGCTGAACGGGACGCTGTGCGCGGTGCCGCGGACGATCGTGGCGATCCTGGAGACCCACCAGCAGCAGGACGGCTCGGTGATGGTGCCGGAGGTGCTGCGGCCGTACCTGGGCGGACGCGAACTGCTGGAGCCGGTCGCGACATGACCGGCGTGCTTCCGTACCGGCTCGTCGCGACCGACCTCGACGGCACGCTGCTGCGCAGCGACGAGACGGTCTCGCCGCGCACGCGCGCGGCGCTTGAGGCGGCGTGCGCGCAGGGCGCGGCGCACATCGTCGTCACCGGCCGCGCCGTGGCCTGGACCCGGCACATACTGGACGACCTGGGCTACGAGGGCCTGGCCGTCTGCGGCCAGGGCGCCCAGGTGTACCACGCGGGCGAGCACCGGCTGCTGACCTCCGTGACGCTCGACCGGCGCCTCGCCGCCGACGCGGTGGCCAAGCTGGAGGCGGAGATCGGCGAGGTGGCGGTGGCCGCCAGCACCGACGGCCTCGCGGGCGAGGTCCTCTTCGGCCCCGGCTTCCGCGCGGTGGCCCGCGAGGACCTGCCGGTCCGGCGGGTGGCGGAGCGCGCCGAGCTGTGGGCCCAGCCGATCGGCAAGCTCTACCTCCAGCACGCGGAGCTGGACGACGACGCGCTGACGGCCGCCGCCCGCAGGGTCGTCGGCGACCTCGTCGGGATCGTCCTCGCCGGCGCCGACACCGTCGAGGTGCTGCCGCACGGGCTGAGCAAGGCCACCGGCCTGTCGCTCGCGGCGCGGCGGCTCGGGGTCAGGGGCGCGGAGACGATCGCGTTCGGGGACATGCCGAACGACGTCCCGATGTTCCGCTGGGCCGGCCACGGGGTGGCGATGGCGGGCGCGCACCCGGAGCTGGTCGCGGTGGCGGACGAGGTGACGGGGTCGAACGACGAGGACGGCATCGCGACGGTGCTGGACCGGGTGTTCGGCTAGGCGCGAACGGGCAGGGCCGGCGCGCGTGGCCGTACCCACGGCCGCGGGGATCAACTGGGCGGCACCACAGAGCCTTTGTGCGCTGAGTAGGATGCGGGTCGCTCCACAGGTGACGGGGCACGGGGATCCAGCAAGATCCAGCAGGGGGGACGGCAGGATGGGCATGGACGGGCTCGACCGGATCCTGAGGCCGCTGGGTGCCGACGATCCCCGGACGGTCGCCGGGTACCGGCTGGCCGGCCGGCTCGGCGCGGGCGGGATGGGCAAGGTCTACCTGTCGTACACGCCCGGCGGCCGGCCCGTGGCGATCAAGGTGATCCGGCCGGAATTCGCCGACGACAGTGAGTTTCGGCGCCGTTTCGCACAGGAGGTGCAGGCGGCGCAGCGCGTCCAGGGCCTGTACACCGCGCCGGTCGTGGACTTCGACACCGAGGGCGACCAGCCGTGGCTCGCCACGGCGTACGTCACCGGGCCCGCCCTGGCCGACGTGGTGACCGAGGAGCGACCGCTGCCCCTGGACAGCGTGCTGCTGCTGGTCGCCGGGGTGGCGGAGGCGCTGACCGCGATCCATGGCGCGGGTGTGGTGCACCGGGACCTCAAGCCGTCGAACGTGCTGCTGGCCGCCGACGGCCCGCGCGTCATCGACTTCGGCATCGCCCGCGCCGCCGACGCCACCGCGCTGACCGGCAGCGGGCTGCTGATCGGCACCCCCTCGTTCATGTCGCCCGAGCAGGCGGCGGGGCGCAGACTCACCCCGGCCACCGACGTCTTCGCCCTCGGGCAGATCGCGGTCTTCGCCGCCACCGGGCGGCCCGCGCACGGCGAGGGGCCCTCGCACGCGGTCGTCTACCGGATCGTCCACGAGGAGCCGGACCTGACGGGGCTGCCGGACGACCTGCGGCCGGTGGTGGACCTGTGCCTGGCGAAGGACCCGCAGGAGCGCGGGGCGCTGGCGGAGATCATCCGCGCATGTGAGGCGGGGGCCAGGCAGACGCAGTTGCGGATCGGGGAGGGCTGGCTGCCGGGGCCGGTCGCCGCGGCCATCACCCAGCGCACGCACGGCATTGGCACCCCGCCCCCGCCGGCCGCGGGCCCGCCGCCGGCCGCGGGCCCGCCGCCGGCCGCGGGCCCGGCCGCGCAGCCGCCCGCACCCGCGACGCCGCCGGCACCGGCGACTCCGCCCGCACCGCCGACGCCGCCGACGCCCGCAACTCCGCCGGCACCGGCGACGCCGCCGACTCCGGCCGCGGCCCCGCCGCCTGCTGCGGCCCCGGCGCCGGACGTGGCACCGGCGCCGGACGTGGCACCGGCGCCGGACG